>CAZBXI010000004.1:0-54815 GCA_964496035.1 uncultured Desulfurococcales archaeon | reverse complement strand
TCAGGTTTCATCCATTTACCTTTAGCGTACTGTGAAAAATACCAACTATGACATTTTAGGCAGTTATGATTACAGCATGACTGATATATTGAGAGGTAATCTTCAGGTCTACTTAAAACAATATCATAGATAAGTCTTTCAACATTCCCTCCTACTTTCCTTAGTCCAGCATCGCACGGCCTCATAAAAGTATTATCCACGGTAACAACGTTACCGCAAGGCGGATAACCTAGAGATTCAAGGTAGCATACCACATCGGATCACACAATATTAAGCTTAAAATGTTTAACGCTATTTCATGAATTTAAGTACAAATAAAACCATAATAGCAATTACGATAACGAAAAAACATACTATGGCTGCAAACGCTATTTCACCCGATAAAGGAATTATTAGCCCAGGTAGTACAATATATGCTTCTCCGCCAGCTAACCCTACAGTTAACGTAGCTAGCATCATCAGAGCGAAACCAACAAGTGTAAGAATAATACCTATCCACAGTGGTTTAATCAGTAATGGTATTTTAGGAACAGCTACGTGAGGGCCTATACTGGTTTTTCTCTTAAAACAATCTACGCATAGCCATACCGAGGGTTCAAAACAGTTACTACAAACCACCCTACCGCAGTTTCGGCAAACATACATAGCTTGGTTTTTACGGCAAATACTACATAGAGGTGCTACCACTTTTCAAACCTCTGCCTATTCTTTTTCCAAAACTACTTCTAAGACTCCATGCTTATAATGGGCTTTAGCCTTAGAGGGATTTACTTTTGAAGGTAGTTTTATTTCTCTAAAATATTCTGGAGCCCTTATTACAAGAGTTTCTCTATCTTTAAGGACTTTAACATCGATGTTTTTCTTGTCTGCGCCTTTAATTTCAGCAATAACCGTTATTGTGCTATTGTCTTCAAGGATATCTATGTCAGGATATCCTTCGGAAACCTCTCTTATCTTAGGATGCTCTTTCTCATAGTTAATCTCTACAATATGTTTACGCTTAGGTTTGCTACCGAACTCTCTTATAATGGGTTTGCCATCAGGACCTATGGTTACCGAGAAACCATAGAAGTATTCTTCACTGGAGGACTTTTCTAATCCTTTTTCAAAAAATCTTTCTATCTCTTCGAAGTCCTTTAGAAACTTCCTAATTAGCTTTCTAAAAATGTCTTCGTCATCAAATGCCACTACTTTACACCCGGAGGTATCTTAGAATATTAGACTATTTTAACTTATATTCTAGCAGATTATCCTTTAAACATCTCTTCCAATTGCGGTTTAAGCTTCTCCACCCTATATCTCACATACCTTATGAATAGCTTTATCAGTAGTTTCACTGGGAACATACTTAGTCCTTTTAAGTAGAATTTACTCATTATTTCCTCAGCCCAATATGTGCTATGATATAGTGTTTTCAATAGTACGTCTACGTGTTCCCGTTTAATATGCTTCCTTCTAAACCAGTCTTTATGCTTAAACGTGCCCATAGGCACAAAGAACATTGGAACTATTAGACTTCTATAGGGTTTAAGTCTGTCTATAAGCTCAGCTGTTTTAACAACGTCATCTTCTGTTTCCCCTGGAGTACCTAGGATTATTGTAGCTGCAGGTACTATGTGGTTTTCATGCATTATTGCGAAAGCGTCTTCAACTATTTCAGGCCATTTTTCAGGAGGATAGGGTGCGGCTTTCCCGGGCATTACCATTTTAGCTAATCTAGGCGAGCCTGTTTCAATGCCTACTTGAGCGCCTATAAACTCTTGGTTACCTGCTAAGATTATGTCTTTCATAAGCTTACTTATTAAACCATATTTTTCCTCAGCATATTTTACTGTTGAAAGCGTTAAGTGGGACCATCCTATAGGCCCTTCTCCTACAAGCTCCCTTGCAAGCTTATGAAGCTTAATTAAAGCTTCAGGATTAGGCTCTACGCCCTTAGCACCATACAGTAGAACGTCTTCACTATGGAAGAGAACTCCTTCAACACCGGCTTCCAAGTTAACCTTAATTTCCTTAGCAATCATATCTAATGGTATAAACTTTAGAGGTCTAAGGGTTACGGGGCAGAAACGGCATCCTCTAGGACATCCTCTCATAATTTCAACTAGACCATTAACGCTTGCACCCTTAATTACGGGAATTTCTTCAATACTTGGACTATCATATGGTCCAACATAAATGTAGTCTGGTAAAGGTTCATTAGCTAATGCTTCCTCAACAATTTCAACTATGACCTTCTCTACTTCACCGTCAATAACAAGGTCAACACCCCATTTTCTCCAATACTCTAATTCCCAAAGCCACTGCCAGGCGCCAGGGCCTCCAGCTATAATCTTAACACCTTTTTCCCTAGCCTTTTTAACTGCAGGACTTTCCATGAGCTTCCTGAATGAAACCCTATTAATAGGCTCTTTTCCCGTAATCATCCACCATTCACTACTAGGCGGGCCATACGCAAAATAGTCATGATGGCCTAGCATAAGTATTTTCATAGAATCTAAGTGTCTATGGATGTGATCAGGATCTATTATTGCGGCTTTAAACCCTGCCTCAATAAGTTTAGCTTCGACTTTCCTCATGCCGTAAGGTGCTTCAACAGGTTTACCCTCTTCATCAACCCTAACTTTGGGTGCAGCAAGCCATAACCACAGTTTTTCAGGTAAGCCTATAGCAGGCCCAGTAGCCAAGAAACCTAGGAACTCCCTACCATGATGGTTGCTCATCATAGTTCTGTCAGTAGTTAGTACTATCTCATACTTGCCCATAGACTTCACCTTTTTTCATGCTTCAATAACTTCATGCGGTTTACTTCTTAACTCGGTGAGAAACTTATTTAAGTTTACATGAGGCATTTTATGGTACTTTATTATGAGGGTAAAAGCTATATTTTCGAAAATTATGTCCCTTATTTTCTCAAAATATAGTGGTCTATCTTCCTTTGTTAAAACATGGATAATGAATTTCTTGAAACCTAAACTAGAGCAGCTGAGTACCTTATCTAGTACCTTTCTATGATCTACATTTCCCTTAGTAATTAGCACTATATGAAACGCTTTATCCTCTAATGCGCTCATAAAAACCTACCTTAAAACTTTAAGCATCTTCATAAGCTCTACTTCGAATGGTTTAAGCTCTGCTACAACAATATCTTTCTTCATTTCTAAGATAATTTCTTGAATCATTTCTCTTAATGTAGATAAATGTTCCTTAAGTAAGTTACTAACTGCTTTCTCCTTAACTTTAACTAGAAGTTTTCTACGTTTTTCATACACTCTCTCCACCAATTTCCTGCTTTCAAGAAATTGAAGAATAGAAGATAAGTGTCCCTTAGCATACCCTGTTTTCTCGGAAAGTTCTTTCAGAGATAAAGGTCTTCCTTCAACAATTAAGATAGCTAATACAAGAGCTGCTGTTGCAGATAACCCGGTTAGTTGTAGTAGCTTAGCTAAACTCAGCATTTCATTAACCTCTACTATTCTATCTGTTCGAAACGTTCAGAAAACAGAAACTATGTTTCTACTATTAAAACTTAACCTAAGGAGGGTATATAAGATTATATATAAAATACTGAAATGGTTTCTATCTTCCTTTTGCCGCTACTATAGATATTACATCGTTATCCTTTAACACATAGTCTTCTCCAAGTCTTCTTTTAGTACGTACATCTATAGCATAAAGAAATGTTTTACCAAGATCGGTATGTATTTTATAAGCTAATTCTCTGGCTGTTGTACCTTTCCTTACAAGATAGACATCGGGGAGAACATTTCCTTTATGATCCGTTAGCTTTATAGGGTCTTCTACAGGGTAAACGGTTATCATGCTAAGTTTCTCCAAGACAGCCTTGTTTATTGCTTGCTGAACACCTGTTGAACCCCATTTTTTCAAAACTCTCTCTCTAATGTATTCTAGCCCTTTTCTTTCTCTAGTGGTAAGTTTTGAAGAATCCAGGATTTTGAAATCGGGATCTCCTGGAATATACTTTATCACTCCTTTGTTAACTGCTCTCCTTAAAACAAGTTCTGCTAATGCTGATGTGGGAATAATTATTTGATCCTTAAGTTCTTTCCTCATTTCTTTTATGAAGTCCTCTGCTATTGAAAGATCTGCCTTATTAGCTACGATTATTGTTGGTTTAGCTATTTTTCTAAGATTTTTAACAAATAAAAGTAATTCCTCGCTCCTCCAGGAGGAAGGTTTTGATGACTCTAGTTTTGATTTTCTTAAAGCTTCAATAACATGAATTTTCGTTATAGAAAGACCTGAAAGCCTCTCAGCAAGTATTTCTTCGAATTTTCCTTCAGACTCTGCTTTGTGAACAAGTTTTCTCCAATCTTTTTGAAGTATTTGGAAAAGCCACATATCTACTTCGTTCTGTATCTGAACAACCTCTTCTATAGGATTATATGTTCCTGGAGGTACTGGTCTCCCTTCAGCATCTGTTGAGCCTGATGCATCAACTATGTGCAGTAGTACATCCGCTTTACGTAAATCGTCTAAAAATTTATTGCCTAAACCTCTACCTTTGTGTGCGCCTGGAATTAAGCCTGCTACATCCATTAAAGTTACAGGTATGAATCTTATCCCGTTTATGCATATTGAGTTTTGGGGATTATCTTTAACACCAAATTCTTTACAAACACATTGCTTCCTAACATAACCTACCCCAATATTCGGCTTAATCGTGGTGAATGGATGGTTAGCTATACTTACCGAGACCATAGTGGCAGCAGTAAAGAACGTTGATTTGCCTACATTAGTCTTTCCAATAACTCCAATTAATAAGGGCATTTATGACCAACTCTATTGAATACATGTAGGTTACACTATGTGGTTCATAAAAACTTATAAACTTTATACCTTTAATATGTGGTGGAAATAGCTTCTCTAAAAGAAACATATAAATTTATAAACTTCCACCAGCATTCTCAAAATACGAATTAATATTGGTGAATAGCCATGTACAAGTACCTTAAGGAGCTATGGAAGAAGTCGACAGAGGAGCTTAAGAAGCTAATGAAGGAAAGGTTGATTAAGTGGCGTAGAGGACCTTCCGTGGTTAGGATAGATAAGCCAACAAGATTAGATAGAGCAAGGGCTTTAGGTTATAAAGCTAAGCAGGGTTTCGTAGTTGTACGTGTTAGAGTAAGGAAGGGTGGACGTAGGAAACCAAGACCAAGATCAGGTAGGAGACCTAAAAGAATGGGTGTCTATGGTTTTGCACCAGCTAAGAGTTTAAGGTTAATAGCTGAGGAAAGAGCTGCTAGAAAATATCCTAATCTAGAAGTTCTTAACAGCTACTATGTTGCTGAAGACGGTAAGTATAAGTGGTATGAAGTTATACTTGTAGATCCTAACCATCCGGCTATAAAAAACGATCCTGATATTAATTGGATATGTCATCCATCTCAGAAAGGACGTGTTTTTCGAGGGAAAACCGCAGCTGGTAGAAGAATGAGAGGACTTCTAAGAAGTAGAGGGCTTAAAGGTACACACAAATATAAGTGGAAGAAGAAGCGGAAAGAGAGAAAGCTTAAGAAGAGGCATGAAGCATCTAGGGGAGCTAGAGTTATACGTCCAGAAGAATAAGACTCTCATCTATTCTATGTTTAATGCTTTTATGTTCTTCACTTGAATTTATTTGGGCTACACTTTAACTTCTTGTTTTCATAAATTTTTAGTTTGAGGATGAACTTTGTGCCTGTAAGAGTTAGGTGTTTAGAATTTGCAACTAACTGTCATGCTACAGAAGATGTTTCTAAAGTAAAACAAGCTATGTTGAACTTAGTGCCTGAAAATAAGAGGAAAAAAGTAGAGTTTAAGGAAGATACTTTGAAGGGACATTATGGTAACCCCATTGTGAGAATAACTTTTCAAGTGAAAGGTAAAGAAGCAGAAGAAACGTTAAAGTACATAGCTAACAAAATGGACGATATTAGTAAGAGAATTTTGAAAGCATCCTTAGATTTAAGAACCGAAGCATCAAAGCTTTATCTAAGGTTTTCTAAGCAGGAAGCATACCTTGGAAACGTAGTATTAGAGGATAGTGACGATGTTATAAGGGTTATAGTAACATTTAAAGGTGTAAAGAAGAAGAGTAAAGCTATTGGAGAATATTTGGAAAGCATTGGAATGATATGAGATGGAATTAAGAGGGCCTGTAGATTTCTGCGTATACTATAGGAACACTGAAGAAACAGCTAAGTTAGTAAAAATGGCCTTAAAATTAGGTTTTAAAACAGTAGTTGTATCTATAACGCTAAAAGAGCAAGATGATTTTAAAGAGTTAATAACTAAGACCAATGAGCTTAAGAAAATGATAAAGGAACATGGCTTTGAAAATATTTTTACACGCTTACATATTATAGGCTCAGATATCTCATGGGTAAAGAGATGTTTAAGAAAATTAAGATATGAATTCCACATAATATCTTCTGAGCCATTAAACGTAGAAGCTCTTAGATTTGTGGCTAGAGATAGAAGAGTTGATAGCATTGTTTACGGAGATAGAGAGCTAGCTAAATTCTTTGATAAATCACAGATGAAGCTAATGAGAAGTACGGGAACAATACTGGAACTACAGTTTAACAAATTATGGTCTTCTACACATAAAGGATTAATATTCAGTTTACGTAGAACATTAGGCTTAGCTGTAAAGAACAATGTTCCCATAGTGATTTCTTCAGGAAGTTCTACACCCAAAAATGTTAAAACACCGCTTCAGTTAGCTTCGCTGCTAATAGTGCTTGGTGTGCCTTATTCCTATGCTAAACAAGCAATATACAATACACCTCTTAACGTTATCAAAAGGAACATACATAGATTGTCTAAAAAACACATAGAACCAGGAGTCGATATAGTATGAATTACTTAAGGTGTTCACTATGAATGCGTTGAAGCTATTCATAGCTGTGTTAATCGTAGAACTAATGTTTATTATGGCTACAACATCTCTTTTCATATTTGGCCTCATAAATTTACCTATATTTGCTATTTTCTCTGTTCTTGTTCTTATAATGTTAATACTTACATTTACTTTGTTTAAGCTAATTAAAATGATAATAATTACAAATAGGACAATACTGAAAGTTAAGAGTGAAAAGTTGAAGCTTAAGGAAGTATTAAGGAAACCTAGGAAAAGATACATAGTTTTCCAAATAGTTTCTGAAAAACCTCTTAGATTGGAGGAAGTAAAATCACTAATAGATGGCTTAATTAAGGAAACATTTGGCTTGATAGGATCAGGAAATATTAATGCTAAGCTAATAAGCTATGATGAGCAAAGTATGAAGGGAATTATTAGGTGCGTCCACACATATAAGGATGCTGTACTTTTCGCTCTAGCGTTAGCCTCTATAAAAACCGGAGACAAAATAAACATTATTCCTTTAAAAACTACAGGTACGCTACGTAAAGCTAGAGAAATAGTTAAAACACTTAGTATAGATTAGAAGTAAGCGGAGATGATGAAGCCGCTCCATTCCGGATAGGTGAAGAACTCGCGACGAACTGATTCCCCAAATAATCTCATACATGTTTTCTACAAGGTGCAAAGTAATGTCAAGCGAACTACATGACGAATACTTAGAAAAAGTACTTGAACAGTTGGCTCGAAAAATATCTCGAAGAGTAGAAAGGAAGTGTTGTAAAAGAGTAGTTGAAGTGGGACATGAGATATTAAGTCCAAGTGAACTACATAGCATACTCAGCATATGTAAGGCGGTTTTCATAAACTTTTACTCTACAACTTGCCCTCACTGTGAAATATTTAAGCCAATATTCCTAAGAGTAGGCAGAAAGTACCAAGGCAAAGCTGCTTTCATAAGACTTAACGTTCTTTATGCTCCAGAAGTTGCATACGAATACGGGGTTTTAGGCTTACCTACAACTATTGCTTTAATTGATGGCACGGTTTATGATAGAGTTGTCGGATATGTTCCAGAAAGGTTTTTTGAAGAACATGTTAAGTCCGTGCTAATTAAAGCCGGATGTTTAGACTAAATTACATTTATGTAAGCAATAAGTTTAAACTTCATTACATGGATACTAGTTAGGTGGATGATGAATTCCCCGGTTAATTAATGAGAAATGTGATTGAGGGACTACCAGCTGACATAACGTTTAAAATATACGACGCCAGTAAACTGTGGTAAGGTATATTTACACCTCTATAAACTTTAGATGTAGAGTCCAAAAGTAAATACAGAGGAGTGCTGAAATGTTCCCTCCATCGACAATGGGTTACGATAGAGCTATAACAGTATTTTCACCTGATGGTAAACTATACCAGGTTGAATACGCTTTCGAAGCTGTTAGAAGAGGTTGGACTACTTTAGGTATTAGATCTAAACATGGTGTTGTTTTAGCGGCTATTAAGAGAAAAGTCTTACCTCTAATGGATTTTTCAGGTATTGAGAAAGTATTTAAAATAGATGATCACATTGGAATGACTTTTGCTGGGTTCGCCTCAGACGGCAGAGTTCTTGTAGATTATGCTAGGTTAAGAGCTATACAGCATAAGCTACTTTATGATGAGAAAATAAGCATAGAACTTCTAACTAGGAGAATATGTGATGTAAAGCAGAGCTATACTCAACATGCTGGTGTTAGGCCTTTCGGAGTAGCGTTAATAATAGGCGGTGTTGATGACACTGGTCCTAGACTCTTCATGACGGAACCTAGTGGGCAATACATGAGCTACTTTGCTGTAGCTATTGGAGCAGAAGGTCAAGCAGCAAACGAGTATCTTGAAAAACACTACAAAGAAGAGTTAACAATGAGTGAACTCATAACATTAGCTATTAAAACACTTATGGAAGCTTCTAAAGAAGAATTAGGCCCTGAGTATTTGGAAATAGGTTATGTGAGTAAGGAAAAACCTGTTTTTAAGAAGCTTTCAATAAGTGAAATTTCCGAATACATATCTAAGATTAAGGGTTAACACTATCTTAGAAGTAGAGAATAGATACAGTTCAATAGTAGGCTGATAGCATTGGGTACTAAGAGAACCGAGTATGTCATCGCAAGGTTGGAGTCTCATGGTCATAGATTTGAAATTCTAGTTAAACCCGATTTAGCGTTTGAATTTAAAAGTGGAGCTAGGATAGATATTAGGGAAATTCTTGTAGGTGACTTCGTATATAAGGATGCTAGGAAGGGATTAAAAGCTTCGGAGGAAGCTGTTAAGAAAGTTTTCGGTACAACAGACATATACAAGGTTGCCGAGGAAATCCTAAGGAAAGGAGAATTACAGCTTACAACGGAGCAAAGGAGGAAGCTAATAGAAGCTAAGAAGAGGAAAATAATAGATTTCATAGCTAGAAACTGTGTTGACCCTAGAACTAAGCTTCCACACCCACCTAGAAGAATAGAATTAGCTTTAGAACAGATAAGAGTAGGTATTGACCCCTTTAAAGACACAGAATCGCAGGCATTAGAGATAATTAAGAAGTTAAGTAGGGTTTTGCCAATTAAAATAGCTAAAACTATAGTTAAAGTTAAAATACCACCACCTTACTCCTCTAGAGCATATGGTGTTTTAGCTAGTTTAGGAGATGTGAAAAGGGTTAGCTGGCTAAGTGATGGCAGCTTATTTATGGAACTTGAAATACCTGCTGGGATGCAGCAAACACTCATAGATAGGGTTAACTCAGTTTCTAAAGGAACAGGTATAGTGAAAATAGTCGAAACTAAATGGTGAAACACAATGCCAATACTTGTTCAACATAGGCAAATAGTTTTACCAGGGCAACTACTAGCCGAAGGCAAGGATGTTGAGGTTAAGGCTCAGCATACCATATACAGGGTTGGCGATAAATACTACTCATCGGTTATTGGCTTAGCTGATATTCAGGAAGGTAAGAGACTATCCGTTATAGCCCTTGAGGGTTTCTACTTCCCTAAAGTTGACGATGTAGTTATAGGTATGATAGTAGATATAGGTTTAACATCGTGGACTGTAGACATTAGATCACCCTACCTAGCAATACTTCATGCAAGTGACGTGCTAAATAAACCGTTTAATCCTCTAAAAGATAATTTAAGAAGACACTTGGATATAGGTGACCTTGTTTTAGCTAAAATAAGCCAGTTTGACCGTACAAGAAATCCTGTGTTAACAGTTAAAGGTAAAGGGTTAGGTAAAATAACCAAAGGAGTTATTGTGGAAATAATACCTTCGCGGGTCCCACGAGTTATAGGTAGAAGAGGCTCAATGATAAATATGGTCAAGGAGGAAACCAAGTGCCAGATAACCATAGGTTTAAACGGTAGAATATGGATAATAGGGCCTACACCTGCACATGAAGAAGTAGCTGTATTAGCTATTAAGAAAATTGAACGAGAAACCCATACTTCCGGGCTAACGGACCGTGTTAAGATGTTTATTAGAGAAGAATTAAGGAAAAGAGGTCTCGCAAAATGAAGGGTGAGAAAATAAAGTTAATTGGTGAAAATGGATTAAGAATTGATGGTAGAAAACCTGATCAGTTAAGACCGGTAAAAATGGAGGTCGGCGTATTAAAGAACGCTGATGGCTCAGCATATGTTGAGCAAGGAAATACCAGAGTTTTAGCTGCAGTTTATGGTCCAAGAGAAATTCATCCTAAACACTTAACACTACCCGATAGAGCTATTTTAAGAACAAGATATCATATGGTACCTTATTCTACCGATGAAAGGAAATCACCAGCTCCTACTAGGAGGGAAATAGAGCTCTCAAAAGTTATTAGAGAAGCTTTAGAATCCGTTATTTTCGTGGAGCTCTATCCTAGAACAACTATTGACGTTTTCATAGAAGTAATACAAGCAGATGCCGGAACTAGAACAGCAGGGCTTATGGCAGCATCTCTTGCATTAGCTGATGCTGGTATACCTATGAGAGATCTCATTGCAGCTGTAGCTGTAGGCAAAGTTAATGGAACTTTAGTCTTAGATGTAAACCAGGTTGAAGACGAATTTGGCGAAGCAGACATGCCCATAGCTATGATGCCAAGCCTTGGTGAAATAGTCTTACTACAGCTTAATGGGGTATTGACGGAGGAAGAATTCTATGAAGCACTTAAGCTAGCACAAAAGGGCATAATGCAACTCTATGAAATAGAGAAACAAGCTCTCATGAAAAAATATGTTGAAATAAAGGCTGAAGAGGTGTAATATTAATTGAGCATGACCCCTTCTAATCAAAGAATAGTGTCTAGGTTGAAGAAATCATCCATAGTCTCGCTCATAAAGAAAGGTTTAAGAGTTGATGGAAGAAAACTGAATGAATACCGTGAAATAACTATAATACCCAACTATATCTCTAAAGCCGAAGGCTCAGCCTACGCTAAGATAGGAGGAACGCTAGTAATAGCTGGTTTAAAGGTGGGAGTAGGTACACCGTATCCCGACACACCTAACTGCGGAGTTGTAACGGTAAATGCTGAGTTCGTGCCTTTTGCTTCACCAACCTTCGAACCAGGACCGCCAGATGAGAATGCTATAGAGCTCGCTAGGGTTATAGATAGAAGTATAAGAGAATTAAAGGTAATTGATTTGGGGAAATTAGCTATAATCCCTGGTGAAAAAGTTTACATCCTATGGCTTGATATATACGTTTTCGACCACGACGGTAACTTGCTTGATACATCAATGTTAGCTGCTATAACAACTCTTTTAACAGCAAGAATACCTAAAGCAGTAATTAGGGAGGACGGTAAAACAGTAGAGTTGGATAAGGAGGTAAGAGAACCACTACCTATAACAAACAAGGTAGTTACTGTTAGCATAGGCAAAGTGAACGGGAAGTTCATAGTAGACCCTAACATAGATGAAGAACAGGTGCTCGACTGTAGACTAGCAATATCTGTTTCAGAGGACGGTAAAATAGCTGGAATGCAGAAAATGGGTTCAGGAACATTTACTGTGGGCGAAGTCGTTGAAGCAGTGAAGATAGCTAAGGAAGCATCTAGAACATTGTTTGATAAGATAAATGAAGCGCTAAAGAATATAAAGAAATAGTTAACCAATAAATTTTTTAAACTAAAACCTACTACACATTCTAGACCACAAATAGTGTGCTAAGAGGTTTTAGCCATGGGTAGGACAAAAGTTGTCGGCATAGCCGGTCGCTACGGTGCAAGATATGGATCTACTTTAAGGAAGAAGGTTAAAGAAATACTAGAAAAAAGATATGCACCACATACATGTCCCTTCTGCGGAGTAAAGGGTAGAGTTTACAGGATTAGCGTGGGTATATGGAAATGTAGGAAATGTGGAGCAGTATTTGCTGGAGGAGCTTACGTACCTAGAACAGGATTGAATAAGTTCTTCCCGCCCATTATTGTTAGGAAAGAGTAAACCATGGTTAAAAGGAAAATCATAGTAACTACATCGCATAGGCCTTCTCCTAGAACAAGAACTTTTGTTAAAGAACTATCTTCCGTCCTGCCCTTTTCTGTAAAATTAAATAGAGGCAAGAAAACATTAACAGACTTGCTTATAGATGCTTTAACTATTAACGCTAATAGATTAATTGTTGTCCATGAGAAGAAAGGAAATCCTTCAGCCTTGAAAGTGTATGTTATTGAAGATAAAAAATTGAAGGAATATACAACGTTTAAACTAGTAGGTGTTGCTTTGTGGAGAGAATTAACCAATGTTTCCAGAGTATACAACCCTGAAAGTATTGCAGTAGAATTCCTGGAGGAAGAATTAGCAGAATTAGTTGAGAAGATAACTTTCAGCTTCAATGCTAAAATACTTTATGATGAAAATCTAAAGAAAGAATTCGATGTCATAGTTTCTCTAAAGCCTAGAAATAACATAGTTCTCCTACTCTTTATTAACCCCTCAGTAAATAAGATTGTAGGCCCAATATTGAAAATAAAAGAAGTCAATAGGGTTTTCGAATATGAAACGAGAGACACATATTATTCTAGAATTTGATAGTGAAGAGGGAGCAAGAGTAGTTTACGAAGCTGTTCTTCCTGAAGCGAAGAGTATGCCTACGGAGAGAACTAAAGCATTCATAGCTAGAGAGGGGAATAAGGTGGAATTAGTTGTCGAAGCAGATAGTACATCAAGTTTAAGGGCAGCGTTAAATTCTTATTTATCGTGGTTTTCAAGTATATTGAAGACAGTTAAATATGTTAGGGAAGTGGAAAAGCATGGCTGAGAAAATACCTCCTGAACTGCAAACAAGAATAGCTCAATTACAGCAGTTGCAAGAACAATTAAGAATAGTCCTTGCTCAGAAGCAAAGTGTTGAAGCCGAGCTGAGAGAAGTTGAAAGAGTAATTAGTGAACTAACTAAAATGTCCAATGATGCAGAACTGTACAAAAGCATAGGGCACATACTTGTGAAAACATCTAAGGAGGATTTAATGAAGGAACTAACGGAGAAGAAGGAGATTTTAGAGCTAAGAAAAAGAACCTTGGAGAAACAGGAAAGCTTCTTACAAAAGCAGTTTGAAGATTTGAGAAAGAAAGTTACCGAAGAACTAATGAAAACTTATAGACGAACGTAGAAATCAGCTAGGAACCTAGCATTATTTTAACAACGTTTGGTGTTTATTTGTGGTTAGGAGAGAACATGATATCACCATTTTAAACCTAGACCTAGATAAAATAAATGAAGATGTAATTTCAGATATAATTCTCGAAGCAGAAGAGATTGTAAGAAAGTACATAGTGAAAAGTGTTGGTGATAAGCTAGTTAGCGACCTAGACGTAACCATAATCGTAGATAAAGATGATAAACTAACTTTTACAATAGATGCTGCTTTTTCTGCTCCTAAATTCTTAGAACTAGAATATGATAACATAATAGATGCTGCTATACGAGAAGCTACTAGAACTATTGAGAACAGGTTGATGAAATATGTTAAAAGATGAACTATGTAAGGTAATATCTTCATCAAGAACCGTAGCCGTAGTTACCCATAAAAATGCTGATCCTGACGCTTTTTTCTCGGCTTATGCCATTTCTAAACTTGTAGAGGAATTATGCGGGATAAGAGCAGATCTATATTTTCCTGAAAGCATTAGTGCTATTACCAAGAGAATTGCTGAATATTTTTCTTTGAAAGTGGATTACCTAAGCAAGGGCATTAAGGATAAGAGGTACGACTTAGTTTTCGTTGTAGATACAGGTTCTCCTGAACAGCTTGGTGAATATGTAGAACTTATTTCAAGAGAGGGTGTTAAAGTAGCTTTAATTGACCACCATTTCACTCATAGTTTTTTCCTAGAAAAAGCCATACTATATGTTGATGCCGAAGCGAAATCCACCGCGGAGCTTGTTTATCAGCTATACAAGGAATGTGGTGTCCAAATACCTAAAGATATTGCCCAATACCTCCTTATAGCCATATTGTATGATACACGGCAGTTTAGCATAGCAAGACCTTTAACATTTAAAGTAGCTGCAGAACTTCTTGAAATAGTAGGTGAATACAAGAGTTTAGCAAGCATAATCAAAACGCCTATGGGCATTTCGGAGAAAATAGCTAGGTTAAAGGCGTCTATGAGAATGGATCTTTTTAGAGCAGGAGACTATTTAATAGCAATAACAAATGTTGGTGCTTACGAAGCAAGTGCTGCTAGGGCTATTCTCGACTTAGGAGCCGATATGGCCTTTGTAATTTCGGAGAATGACACAATAAGGGTTTCTGCAAGAGCAAAGCAGAACATAGTTAGAAATCTAGGCATCCATTTAGGTAAAGACATAATGGTTAAGCTAGGCGAGGCCATAGGAGGTACTGGCGGAGGCCATGATGCTGCAGCGGGTGCTGAAGGAAAAAATGTGTCCATTGATTATGTCAAAGCCTTGATAATTAAAATACTCTCTGAAACACTTGAAAATAAAGGACTAAAACTAACACCTTTAAGGCCCTAGAGTAGAGGGCAAGAAGGCTATGACTGTAATTGAAGTTGATAATTTAACGTACTATTACCCTGGCAGCTCAAAACCTGCTTTAGCCAATATTAGCTTGAAAATTGACAGGGGTGATTTCCTATTAATAACAGGTCCAAGCGGTAGCGGTAAGTCTACATTAGTTAAAACGTTTAACGGTATAATACCCCATCTTTATGGAGGTAGATTAGAAGGAAAAGTTTCCGTTAAAGGCAAGGATACAAGGTATTGTACTGTAGCTGAATTATCGAGAACTGTTGGAATAGTTTTCCAAGATCCTGAAAACCAGATATTAACGTTATCTGTTGAGAGAGAAGTAGCTTTTGGTCTCGAAAATTTAGGCCTACCGCGTAAAGTGATTAGGGAAAGAGTAGAAAATGCTCTTAGAGACTTAAATATTGAGCATTTGAGAGATAGAATCCCTATAGAGCTTTCTGTAGGTGAGCAACAAAAGGTAATAGTAGCTTCAGTAATGGCTATGATGCCTGAAGTCTTAGTGTTCGACGAGCCAACAGCCCATATGGACCCTTTAAGTGCTTTAAAATTCTTGGACTTAGTCTATGAATTAAACATGAAAGGGTACACCATAGTTATTGTAGAGCATAGATTAGATATGGTAGCAAAATATGCTAACAAAATGATCATCTTAAAAGATGGAAAAATAGTTGCAAAAGGGAAACCTAAAGATATCTTACCATTAGATATAGCAGAAGAATCTGGAGTAGATATACCTAGATATGTTAGATTATATAAGAAAATAAGCAACATAGTGGAAATCAAACGTTTTCCTATAAGTGTTGAAGAAGCTGCAATAATGCTTAAAGAGGTTCTGAGCCGTGGTAAAAGCTATTGAAGTAGAAAACTTATGGTACATATATCCGAATGGTATAGTAGCACTAAAGAATATTAATTTAGAGATAAAGGTAGGAGAAAAGGTAGCCATTATAGGACCTAATGGAGCCGGAAAATCTACGTTGATAAAGCATTTTAATGGCCTTCTTAAACCGTTTAAGGGTACTGTTAAAGTATTTGGCACCGACACTAGGAAAGCAACTGTTGCAACCTTAGCCCGCAGAGTAGGAGTTATTTTCCAGAACCCATATCACCAGTTTTTCTCAGAAAGTGTATGGGATGAAGTTGCTTTCGCACTTAAAAATTTTGGTTTCTCAGAAGAAGCTATAAGGTATAGAGTTACTAAGGTGTTAAGACTTTTTGACCTATACGATTACGCCGATAGATCTCCTTTCACACTTAGTAGTGGTGAAATGAGAAGACTAGCTATAGCAACTGTTTTAGCATATGACCCTGATGTAATAGTGTTTGACGAGCCTACTGTAGGTCAAGACAGGTTTCAAAAGGAGAAAATCAGAGAATACATTAAACTCCTCTCGCTACAGGGTAAAACAATAATCTTAGTTACACATGATATTGATTTTGTTGCTGAAGGGTTTGATAAAATAGTTGTCATGAATAAAGGGGAAATTTTAGCCATAGGTAAGCCTAAGGACATACTCTATGACGAGGAACTATTAACTAAGGCAAACCTCATAATGCCTCAAATACCTAGACTTGTTAAAGAAGCCGAAGCTTACAACATACTTAAACATAAGCCACTAACTGAAGATGATTTAGCTCGGAAAATACTTGAAATACTTAGGTGCTAATGTAATGTTAAGTTTAATTTCATCAGTATATGAAATCTTCCTATTTAGAAAGAGAAAGCAATTACTATACCGTATAGATCCCAGAATAAAATTACTACATTTAATAGTTATTCTTGCCACTATAGTCCTCGTTACAAACGTTTACTTGCAAATACTTATCTTAGTGTATTTAGTCGCTTTAACGCTTATAGGAGCTGATATAAGTAGAATATGGAGATCCGTTAAGAATATGCTGAAAATGCTTATGCTATTCTACATAGTAATCTATATTGTAAATGCTTTTCCTAAACTTCTAGATCTCGGTGTTGCTTTTCAGTCGTTTATAGCTATTTTTAGGTTCTTTATGCTAATTTACTGCTTCTCACTATTTTTCACAACAACACCGTTAGATGATTTAACTCAAGCACTATATAAGCTGGGAATACCTTACCATATAGCTTTCACATTCACTTTATCTGTGAGGTTCATACCTACAGTGGCTAAAGACTTCATAACAGTGTATGATGCACAAAGAGCTCGAGGATTAGAACTTGAGAAAGGTAGTTTCCTGGGAAGGGTTAGAAAGTTTCTTGCATTATTAATCCCAGTTTTTATAGTATCATTTCTTAGAGTTGATAGGGTAGCTGAAGCATTAGAATCAAGAGCTTTTGGAGCTGTAAGAAGAAGAACTTTTCTCTACGAGTTAAGAATAAAGCTATTGGATGCATTATTTCTAATATTTTCCTCTATACCATTACTATTAGTGATTTACTTGCAATATTGCTTACTAAGCTGTATGTGGTAAACTATGTCGCAGAATGTAAAAGCTATTAAAGCTAATATAAGGGAGAAAATATGGAGAATTTTAGAGGAACGGAAAGTATCTTTACCACCTAAGCCTATTATAGGGAGAATACCTAATTTCATAGGGGCAAACTTAGCAGCTTCAAAGGTTGCTAGACTTAAAGTTTTCGAAAAAGCTAATGTGATAAAAGTAGACCCGGATTCTCCACTGAAATCGTTTAGGGAAATAGCTTTAAGGCATGGTAAAATTCTTGTAATGCCAACGCCTAAGCTCAGGAGAGGATTTTTAGTTCTAAATCCCAGGCACATACCCTCAAATAGAATAGCTTTTGCTTCAACAATAAGGGGAGCCTTTAACTACGGTAAAATTATTAATAACCCCTATAAGCTGCCAAGAATAGACTTGTTCGTCGTGGGTTGTGTCGCAGTATCTATAGTTAACGGCATTAGATTAGGAAAAGGTGGAGGTTTTAGCGATTTAGAATACGCTATTTTACTGGAAGCAGATAAAATAGATAGGGAGATATTTACAATAGCTTTAGTTCATGACTACCAAGTACTAAGACAGCTAATACCCTATGAAATTCATGATGCCCCGGTGGATTTCATAGTAACACCAACACGTTTTCTAAATGTTGAAAATAGGGTAGAGAGACCTAAAGGTCTTTACTGCGAACTACTTTCTCATGAACATAGGGCTTTAGATATTGTGAAGAATCTAGGTAAGTGCAATTAAACATCCTTAATCATGCTTTAAGAACTCACTACTATTATTTGCCTAATATTCAGAGAATTTATAAATACCTACTCAATTTAGCTTTAGATGACTTAGGAACAAAAGTATGGTGTATAGTCAAAATAGAGGTTACAAGTCATGGTCAAGTATAAGATGGTTGAAGATATACTAAAGATAATGAACAACATAGAGCAGGTTAGGAACATAGGTATAATTGCCCACGTAGACCACGGCAAAACAACGACTTCGGATCACTTACTTATGGCAGCTGGTATTCTTTCACCTAAAGTTGCTGGTGAAGCACTTGCTCTAGACTACTTAGATGTAGAGCAGAGAAGAGGTATAACGGTTAAATCAGCTAACATAAGCCTTTACCATGAGTACGAAGGAAAACCCTATGTTATTAACTTAATCGACACCCCTGGTCACGTTGACTTCTCAGGCAAAGTTACGCGTGCATTAAGAGTTCTTGATGGAGCATTAGTTGTCGTTGACGCTGTAGAGGGAGTTATGACACAAACAGAAACCGTGTTAAGACAGGCTTTAGAAGAAAGAGTTAGACCATTACTCTACATAAACAAGGTTGACAGGTTAATTAAGGAGTTACGCTTAACACCTCAACAAATTCAAGAGAGAATTGTTCAGATAATTAAGGAGGTTAACGGGTTAATAGAAACCTATGGGGAACCAGGGTTTAAGGAGAAATGGAAGTTGAACGTAGCTAAAGGCATGGTAGCTATAGGTTCAGCGAAAGATGGATGGGGCTTTACAGTACCTTACGCTGCTAAAGTAGGCATTAAGTTCTCAGATGTAGTTGAAGCTTATAAGAGAGGTCCTGAAGCTGTTAAGGAATTTGCGAAAATAGCTCCACTACATGTATCCCTACTCGACATGATAGTCAGGTTTGTACCTAACCCGAAAATAGCTCAGAAATATAGAATACCTAGAATTTGGAGAGGAGACATAAACTCTGAAATAGGTAAGGCAATGTTAGAATGTAACCCTGATGGGCCAACAGTAATTTTCATAAATAACATAAACATCGACAGGCATGCAGGACTTGTAGCTACGGGGAGAATATTCTCCGGAACTGTGAAAACAGGAGATGAGGTTTGGCTAATACAGGCAAGAACCAAGAACAGAGTTCTCCAAGTAAGCCTGTACATGGGACCCCATAGGGAGGTCGCTGAAAGAATACCTGCAGGAAACATCGTAGCTCTGCTTGGAGTAGACCAGGCAAGAGCAGGTGAAACATTAGTCTCTCTAGGTTTCAAAGATGTTATGGTGCCTTTTGAGAAGCTTAGATACATATCGGAACCTGTAGTTACAATGGCTATCGAGCCTAAGAACAGTAGGGACTTACCAAAGCTAATAGATATTCTGAGAAAAATGAGTATTGAAGACCCTAACCTAGTTGTTAAAATCAATGAGGAAACAGGTGAATATCTAATATCAGGTATGGGTCATCTACACCTAGAAATAGTACTAACACTCATGAAGGAAAACTACGGTATAGAAGTAATACCTTCACAGCCGATAATAGTTTACAGAGAAAGTATTAGAGCGAGTTCAAGAATATTCGAAGGAAAATCACCTAACAAGCACAACAAGTTCTACATTTCAGTAGAACCGCTTGATGAAACAACAATCAAGCTTATTCAGGAAGGAGTAGTTACAGAAGATCAAGATCCAAGAGTTAGAGCTAAAATACTTAGAGAACAAGCAGGATGGGATACCGATGAAGCAAGAGGAATAATAGCGATAGATGAGAGAATAAACGTTTTCATAGATAAGACAAGAGGTGTACAGCATTTAAGAGAAGTTAAAGACACAATCATAGGCGGTTTCAGATACGCTATGGCTGAAGGACCTCTGGCCCACGAACCTGTAAGAGGAGTTAAAGTAATACTTCACGATGCAATAATACATGAAGACCCGGCACATAGAGGACCAGCACAAATATACCCAGCAGTTAGAAACGCAATATTCGCGGGAATGCTAACATCAAAGCCTACACTTCTAGAGCCAATACAGAAATTAGATATCAAAACACCAATGGAGTACATGGGTAATGTAGCTAGAGTAATTACGCAAAGAAGGGGAAGAATAATAACGGTAATGCAGCAAGGACCAATAGTTAGAATTTTCGCTGAAATACCTGTAGCAGAGTCAATGGACTTAGCCTCCGTTCTAAGAAGCGCTACTGCAGGAAAAGTTTTCTGGGGAACAGAATTTAGCAGATGGGCACCAGTACCAGATTCACTATTACCAGAAATAATAAGGAAAATTAGGGAAAGAAAAGGACTTAAACCGGAACCACCTAGAGCAGAAGACTTTATAGGGTTCTAGCTTAATTCCCAACTAACTACTTAAATTTTAAAGTATAGAAACTATAAGTTAGGTTAAGTTGTATTCGAGGATAGGTTAATGCCTAAATACAGTTTACCTAAGGGATTTAGGGACTTCCCTCCGGAAGTAATGATTTTAAGGAAGAAAATCCTTAGCATAGTTGAGGATACTTTTAAAAAGTACGGTTACGACCCTATAGAAACACCTGTTCTAGAATACTGGGAAACACTTAAAGGAAAATACGGTGAAGAAGCAGAAAATAAACTCCTTTATAGGTTCAAAGATCCTTGGAGTAATAAATGGTATGCTCTAAGATACGACTTAACAGTTCCTTTAGCTAGATTTCTTTCACACCACGTAGTTCCATTGCCTTTTAGAAGATACCACATTTCAAGAGTTTGGAGACATGAGAACCCGCAGAAAGGGAGATATAGAGAATTCTGGCAATGCGACATAGATATTGTTGGTTCCCCCCACCCTGAAGCCGATGCCGAAATAATTAACGTGGTCTCAGATGCGCTGAAGAACATAGGTTTTAAAGATTTCATAGTGAAAATAAACGATAGAAGGCTTTTAGCTGGAATTTTTGAGGAATCATTAAGCGTTCAAAACGTTCTAGACGTATACAGGGTCATAGACAAACTTGATAAAATAGGGTTAAACGGTATAAGAGAAGAACTTCTACGTAAGGGTTACAGTACAAGCCTTATAGATAGAATAATTGAGATTATATCTGTTAGAGGAGAACCTAGGAAAGTTATTGACGAAGTAGAACACTTCTACGGTACTAATAAGAAGGTAATAGAGGCTGTGGATCATTTAAAACAAATGCTAGACTTCATAAATCCAGATATCAACCTAAGTCTTGAGCTATCACTCGTAAGAGGCTTAGACTACTACACAGGCCCTATCTTTGAAATAACTATTGAGAAACCTAAGATCGGGAGCATAGCTGGTGGTGGAAGATATGATAACCTTATTGAAATCTATACCGGAAAACCATTACCAGCAACAGGAGGCTCAATAGGTATAGAGCGAGTTATAGACGCAGGTCTAGAATTAGGAATATTTAAGCTAGAGGAATACACATACACTAAAGTTTACATATTAACAATGAGATATTCTCGAGAAATATACAGGTACGCTCTACACATAGCAACAATACTTAGAAGCAATGGTGTTCCCGTTCAATTAGATGTTATGAGGAGAAAAGAGCAACCTCAAAGAAGATATGCTATGAAAAAGAAGATCCCAATAATAGTGTTTATAGGCGATAAAGAGCTTGACAATGGAACCATGACTATTTATGATAGAAGGACTGGGGAAAGATATGAGCTTAAAGTAGGTGAAGGTGTAGAGAAAATTAAATCCTTATTAGAGAGCTAAATCCTCCATTGAAACTGTTGGCGTTACTCTCAAAATTAATGTGACAAGAATAGCGCTTGTTAATGCTACTAGAGTTATAAGCGAATAGAGAACAGGATCTATAAGGCCAGCTCTTAATCCTTCATAAGCTACTATTATTGTGATACTTGTTTTCGCATTAAAAACTACCAAGATTTTCTTAAACTTTAAGGGACAACAAAGTTTTACAGCAATAAGTGCTCCTAAATATGTTCCACCGAAGCTAAGTATGAGTAAAAGCATGAAGAATGGGAAAAGGGCTGTAAGTGCGGTAAAGTCGATGAGTAAACCTGAGTAGAAGAAAAATATGGGTATGAAGAACCCGAAACCTAGACCTTTAATTTTCTCGTGAAGAATCTTATGTTCCCTTGCTGATTCAGCTATAAGTACGCCTAAAAGGAATGCTGTTAAAGCAGCGTGAACGCCAAGTGCTGAGGAAACTACAGCTAACATAACCATAAGTAATAGTATTATCTTTAATTCGAACTCCCACGATGATTTTAGAGTAATTATAATCCTACTTGCCTTAGGAACAAGTAAAAATAGGGCTAACAATACAAGAGGATAGAAGAGACTTAACATGCTAAACTTCTCTAATGCTATGCTTAAAGCTAAAACACTAATTACATCACATATCATTGCACCGCTGAAAAGTATCTGACCTAGAGGACTGTAAAGTATTAAGATATCATAAAGTATTGTGTAAACTACAGCTACACTAGTTGCACCTAAAGCAATACCTAGCAATATAGAGGCATGAGTTAATGCCCCTTTCCAAACAACATGAGTTATGGTTAATGTTATGAAAGGCACTAAAAATATTAGCGATCCTAACAACACGCTTTCCTTAAACTTTTTCTTTAAGATGTTAATGTCTATCTCAGTACCTGCAATAAACATAAGCATTATTGCACCTATTTCTGCTAGAAAAGCAAGTGTTCCAGTAGGTGTAATTCCTAGGAGTCTTCCAAGACCTCCAAAAAGCAGCTCTAGTATAGATGTTGAAAGCCCTGTTCTTAGAGAAACGTAGCCTGCTAAAACTATCAATACACCTGCCATCAAAATGTCATATAAGTGCTTATATTCTTCGGTAGCAAATTCTATCTCAAACTTTCTTATGTAAAGTACGAAAATAAGAACTATAGCTATTGCTAGTACTTCAATTACTACTTTTTGAAACCTACGCATGTCATTCCCTTAACTCCTAAATTCACTGGCTAGAAAATTATCGATGAGTATGCAATCGTCCTCACTATGGAAATTAAATTTTTCTCTTTTAAATCTGTTGAGGAATATATTTATCAATTTCAGATAACATTTTACTATAGTGCATTTAATTACGCTTTGAGGCGGAAAAATATGGTTAAATACAGGGTAACCATAGACAAGGAGGCTTGCATTGGAGACGGTATTTGTATATCCATATGTCCTGAAGTCTTCGAATTCGACGATGAAGGGAAAGCAAGGATCGTGGAAAAATATAGGGAAGAAGGAAAAGAGTATACAGGACTTGTAGAAGCAACAGAGGACCTTGAAAACTCCTTAACACAAGCAGAGGCTATGTGCCCTACGCAAGCTATAAAACTGTTTAAACTTGAATAAAAACGCTGCTTTCCTAACATTATTTTTAAGTTTTCCTAGAAACGACATAGGACAGTATGGTCATTAAATTAGTAAATACCTTTATTAGCCACGTCTCTTAACGTTACAATACCTTTCAATGTGCTTCTATTATCAACCACAGGCAAGTGTCTTATTTTCCTTTCTAACATTACACGTAAAGCTTCAACTATAGTATTTTCTTCTCTCATACAATAAACGTTCCTAGACATTATGTCTTTAACCTTTAGATTCTCTATAAAACCCTTAGCTCCTAATACCCTTATTACATTTCTTTCAGAAAGTATTCCACATACCTGACCATTGCTATTGGTAACTACTATACAGCCAATATCGTTTTCAGCCATGAGTTTTACAGTGTTAAGTACACTAGCATTTTCACTAAGTGTTATTACAGGAGTTATCATGATATCTCTCAACAATATAGGTATGCTTGGTAAGGACATCATTCTAATAACCTACGTGCCATGTTTTAACTACATATCTCAGATAACGTCTTATAGCACAATATTTAGGTGGCGATTATTTAACGAAAAATGTCAGACAAATGCCTTTTCTTCACTTAAGCTTCTGAGTCGGGAGTATTCATCATCCACGTAATTGTACTGAGTACTCGTATATTAAGGTTTTACATGTTCCTAAGCAGTTCCTTTATTTTTCTCTTAACTATTTCCGCTACGGTTTTCCCGTCAACTTTCCCTCTTAATTCCTTCATAGCTAAACCCATAATTGCTCCGAAGGCTTTCTCTCTTCTCGCCATTACTAGCTCCTTTTTATCCTCAACAATTTTCTCTATGATTCTATCAACTTCCTCTAATTTTAGCCTCTTTAAACCTAAAGCCTTAATTGCTTTTTCAACTTTTTCTTCAGGGTGATAGGCTATCCACGATAGTATTTTAGGTATTGCTTCTTTAGCTATGGTTTTTTCAGCATATTTTTCGAAAAGTTCCTCAAATACTTCGTCTCTAATGTTTTCTACAGGTACTCCTTCACCTTTTAAAGCTTTCAATGTATTTTCGAATGTCGTAGCTATTAGAATCGGGGATACTTTTCCTTTAAATTTCTCGGCAAGTTTTTCAAACAAGTCTAACCAGTAAGATTTTATCATTAGCTTAGCTAAGTCTTTGCTTAAACCATATTCCTTAACGAACTTCTCATATTTTTGCTCAGGTCTCTCAGGAAGTTTCTCCTTAATCTTCCTAAGCAGTTCCTCAGTTATTTCTATGGGTGGAACATCGGTCTCAGGATACATTCTAGCTGCTCCAGGCTGAGGTCTCATATATCTTGTTGTTCCATCAGGGTTTGCTGCTCTTGTCTCCTTAGGTATGCCCTTCAACGCGTATTTTGCTCTTTCAACAACAGCCTTCAATGCCTCCCTAGCATTTTCCTCCCTATCAGCAACAATAACTATAGAATCTTTCTTGGGATTCGCTTTGCAGTATTCATATAGTTTACTAACTTCATCCATTGTGATACCGTAGCCTGGTAGTTCATCGGTATGTATGATCCCTGAAACACCACCCCAGAACTTAGCATACTCAGCTAGTTCTGTTCCAAAACGCCTCTTAGGTTGAAGCTCTGTGCCAAGTATGCCTTTAAACCCTGGAAGTACTTGAGCTATTATTTTCTTTCCTTCTTTCAAAGCTCTTTTCAAAATCTTGCTTTTTGCCCCTCTGAAAACCTCAGTTACATCTATTGGTTTGAAAACTATGTCCTCTTCCTTCAACCCCCTCTTCTTAAGTTCATCTCTAATTTTAAGCAATTTATATTGTCTCAGCGCCTCATAAGCTACGACCTTACTTATAAGCTCAAGCTTTTGAACACCTTTAACCTCTATTTTCTCTCCACCTTCTATCGAAATATTTAGATCTTGCCTTATGGTTCCTAAACCTCTCTTAACCCTGCCAGTTATTCTTAGAAGTTGTCCTATTTTGTAAGCTACTCTTTCAGCCTGCTCTGGCGTATGTATGTCAGGTCCTGTAGCTATTTCTATAAGAGGTATTCCTAACCTATCAAGCCTATAGGTTACTTCAGCTCCTTTTTCAGCTATTTTACGTGCAGCATCTTCTTCCAGACATATGGTTTGGATTCTAATAATTCCCTCTTCATCTTCAAGGTACCCTCCTAAAGCAACAACAGCTGTTCTCTGAAAACCCGTTGTGTTTGATCCATCAATAACTATTTTTCTCATAACATGAACTTCATCAACGGGTTTAGAGTTCAAAAGCAAAGCAACAGTTAAAGCTATCTCTAAAGCTTCCCTATTTAGCTCATGCGGAGGTTCTTCATCGCCTTCTACAAGGCAAGTATAGTTATCGTATGATTCATATAAGTAGTATCTTCCTCTCTTCCACTCGAAGAGTGCAGCTATATCTACCTCTCCAAGTTCGCTTCTCGTGGGCCTAAGCCTACGTATGAAGTTAAATTCTCCTTTTTCTTCAACAAGCTTTGTAGGGCATTTGCAGAATAACTTATGTTTAGTGTCTAGTTGCTGATGAAGTTCAAGACCAACCTTTAAGCCTAGTTTTCTGAAATCTATTTTTTCCCCCATAGAAGCATTCCCCTAACTCAAATAAGCTGAGAAAACTGTTCTTGGGTTTATTTCGCCAGCAATATTTGTAAGCATAAGTTTTCTGACTTCGTCCATGTTTCTTGTTTTAGCTAGAACCCACATGAGCTTAACCAGCGCAACTTCGGGCAACATGTCTTCTCCAGGAATAACGCCCATGGCTAAGAGGTCTCTACCAGTACTGTAAACGTTCATGTTAATACGTCCCCATAAGCACTGAGAAGTCATAACTACAGGTATTTCTTCTTCAATAGCTCTTTTTAAGGATTCGAAAATATAGACTGGGGCATGACCTAAGCCTGTACCTTCAAGAACTATTCCATGATACCCTTTGTCAACTAGGAAATCTATTATGTCGCCCGACATGCCAGGGTATGTTTTAACTAAAGCTACTTTACCATCAAACTTATTTTCTAAAGCTAGTTCTCTGCTCTTATCTCGGGGAGTGAAATTATTGTTGATTATAACTAGCCTGTCTCCTACCACTTTAGCTAGGGGTTTATCGTTTATGGATCTGAACGCATCCCTACGGCTTGTATGCATTTTCCTAACCTTAGTCCCCCTATGAACAAGACAGTAGGTGTCAGCTGTTTCACCATGCATAACAACAGTAACTTCAGCAAATGGGGCTTTACCGGCAACCAAAACTGCTGAGTAAAGGTTCATAGCGGCATCAGATGATGGTCTATCTGATGACCTTTGAGAACCAACTAGAACCACAGGAACAGGTAGGTTTCTAAGAGCAAAAGCAAGTGCAGCTGCAGTGTATGACATAGTATCTGTTCCATGAGGTACTACTACCCCATCAAATCCCTCCCAAATTTTCTTAGCAACTTCCTCAGCTATTCTAGACCATAATTCTGGTGTCATATTTTCACTGAATATGGAGAATAGTACCTCAGCTTCAATATTTGCAATACTCATTATTTCAGGTGCAAACTCCAGTATGTCCTCAGTTTTTAAGGCAGGATATACCGCTCCCGTTCTATAATCTACCCTACTTGCTATTGTTCCCCCTGTACTTATTATAGAGACCTTTGGTAGCTTCGGATTATATTTAACCTTAATTGAGGGAGTGTATTTTTTAAGTTCTTCACCCTCAGCTACTTTAACTAGTTTAGTATCGCTAGTAAAACGTACACCTATATTGTACCCATTATCTAGCTTTATAACTATAAATTGTTTCTCGGAGAGAGTAGCTCGGGGCATGAGTATTCCTTCAACACTAAAATCTTTACGCTCGATTCTAACTCTATCACCTATCTTTACACCGTGTTCTTCAAGAAATTCCCTAACTTTACCTCTATATCCGTATAGAGGATCCTCTATCAAAACTAAGAGTCACCTAGGTAAAAATTCTAGGAGGATATTTTAATATCTTATATCTTCTAAATCTCAGAAAACTTAAACTAAATCATAATTTACAACTGATAAAGATATGTAGAGCTACCTACGGAAACCTCTCTGCAACGCCATTTGCTGTTGAGCAAGTCTTCTAATATACTCTTTTCTATTCCTAAGTCTTGGAGCCAAATTCTTCCTTGGTTTAGCTGGTATCTTAGGTGTTTGGCTTCTAACTTTACCTGCTTTAGTTACTGAACCGTGGGATGGCATTTTGCTCTCACCTATTCTGCTAACGTGTTTCCCTACTAACCCTTATTAAGTTTATCCTTGCTCTAAAGCTGATACTTTAATTAGTGTAATCTTAAATAGTTATATGTGGTAGTTCAATATAAAAGTCTGAATATGTGATGACAAGGAGGTGGTTGAGATTAAAGTATACCTTGTAGACCATACTATAGGAGTATTTGCATTTGACGAAAAAGGCAACGTAGTTGCCTATGAGGTTGCGAAAGGAGACTTAGATGAAATAGTTGATCATACGTTTAGAATTGAGAGAGGCGAAGCTTCAAGCCTCCATGAAAAAGTTCTAGATAAACTATCAAAAACTGAAGGTATTGAAAAGGTTATTGTTGAAGATGAAAGATTAGCCAAAATAGTAGCTTCTAAAGGATTAGACGTTGAAATAGAACCAGGAAATACCATAGCTAGGGCTTTTAGAGAAAACGTTGTAGACTACGCAGTAAAATATGGTTTCGCCTCTTCACCTGAGGAATACTACTCCAAAATACATGAAGTATCCGTTGTTTTAACGAGGAGAAAAGTTAGGAAAGCTGTTGAGAAAAGAGACTTACTAGCGGCACAAGGAGTCAGAGCAATAGACGATATTGACAGAACTGTTAACTTATTTGTAGCGAGACTTAGAGAATGGTACTCTTTACACTTCCCAGAACTCGATGACCTTATTAGAGAACACGAAGATTATGCTAGGCTAGTTTACGAACTAGGTCTTAGAGAAAACTTCACCAAAGAAAACCTCATAAAACTAGGTTTTAGTGAAGGTAAGGCTAGGAGAATAGAGGAAGCAGCTAAGAAAAGCATGGGTGCAGACATAACAGACTTTGATATTAAAACTATGCAAACTTTAGCTGGAATAATATTGAAGCTCTACCGTTTAAGAGCAGACATAGCTCAGTACATAGGGGAGGTTATGAGGGAAGTAGCGCCAAACATAACAGCACTAGTAGGCCCACTACTTGGAGCTAGACTAATATCTTTAGCTGGAGGCTTAGATGAACTGGCAAGACTACCTGCAAGCACAATACAGGTACTAGGTGCCGAGAAAGCATTATTTAGAGCGTTAAGGACTGGAGGTAAGCCGCCGAAACATGGAGTAATATTCCAGTTCCCAGAAATACATAGGTCTCCAAGATGGCAAAGAGGTAAGATAGCTAGAGCATTAGCAGGTAAGCTAGCTATAGCTGCACGAGTAGATGCATTTACAGGGCAGTACATAGGAGATCAGCTTAAAGAAGCTTTGAAGAAGAGAATAGATGAAATTAAGAAATTATATCCGAAACCGCCTAAGAGAAGAGAAGAATTTAGACCTAGACGTAGAAGAGAAAAACCTAGAAGAAGGAGAAAATAAGGTAAACATGTAAGAAGAACTTTAGGTGAAAACCTGTGAGTCAGCCTGTAAGCGTAAAACCTCATGAGAAATTCGAAGGAGTATACATAGTTGAACTCGAAGATGGCTCATTAAAAATAGCTACGAGAAACTTAACACCTGGAAGAAGAGTTTACGGCGAACGACTATTCAAAATAGAAGGCGTTGAATATAGGGAATGGAACCCCTATCGTAGTAAACTTGGAGCAGCAATACTAAAAGGCATATCCGATGTTCCTTTGAAAAAAGGAACTAAAGTACTATACCTTGGCGTAGCAACCGGAACCACGGCAAGCCACGTCTCAGACATTATAGGTTTAGAAGGTAAACTTTACGGTGTAGAATTCGCCTACAGAGTCATGAGAGAATTTGTAACGTTAGCTGAAATAAGAAGGAACCTGTACCCAATATTAGCGGACGCAAGACTACCGCATACGTACAGGAACATTGTTGAAGAAGTTGATGTAATATATTCTGACGTTGCACAGCCAGAACAAGCAAAACTAGTCGCAGATAACGCAGATTATTTCCTTAAAGAAGGAGGATACCTACTATTAGCGATTAAAGCTAGAAGCATAGACGTTACAGCGGAGCCCTCAGAAGTTTACAAGAGAGAAATAGATACACTAAAGAACAGAGGGTTTAAGATACTAGACGTTGTTCATTTAGAGCCTTATGATAAGGATCATGCAATGGTGCTTGCAGTATTTAAACCTAAAAGCTAAACACGTTTTTCTCACATAAAATTTTAAACCTTGTAATAAATCATTACAGATTTGGAAACTGCTCTACGTAGAAAGGGCAGTACTATGCAAATAGCAGAAAACCAGGAACTGGTTGAAGAAGTCGTAGATACTCTGAGAAGTAGAGGATTTAAAGTAGGTTGCGTAGAATACCCTACCTACGAAAGAAGATCATTAGACATAGTAGCTAGAAGAAGCAATGAAAAATTCGTTATGAAAGTTTCCTTCGAAATAGACAGCGTAGGTTCCAAAGAGCTTTCCGAGCTAGCAGCATTATCCAAAATATTTGATGCAGCAGGGATAATTGTTAGCAAGAAAACGAGAAAGAAAAAGCTAAAAGATTACGTAGTTTATGAACGGTACAACGTACCTGCAATGACTCCTGAAACGTTAAGAGAATTCATAGATAGTGGCGAAGTGTACGTTTATGCTGGTAGAGGAGGATATTACGTTAAAGTAGACGGTGAAAAACTTAGAAAGAAAAGAGAAGAAAGAGAGATGTCATTAGGCGATCTAGCTCAGTTGCTTGGTGTTTCAAGAAAAGCTGTTTATGAGTACGAGAGAAGAAGCATGAGCTTAAGCTTTACAACAGCACTAAGATTAATAGAGATTTTCGGTGAAGACATACTTATCCCCATAAATATAAGAAGGATAGGCGCAGAAAAAGAGAAAACACTAGAAACTCAAAGACTTAAAGCAAAATTTAGAGAGATAGTTTTGAAACTTAAAAAACTAGGCTTTCTTACAGCTGTTACTGAGAGAACGCCAATAGACATAGCTGCTAGAAGAAATGATAAAGGTAAGTTCGCAATAACACTTAAAGAGCTAAATATCTCACAAAGAGCTCTTGAAGCAAAAATAGAAGCCGCTGAAGTAGTTTCGAAAACGCTGGATATAAGGTCATTAATTATAGACGATTTAAAGAACATAATGAAATACCTATCAGACTTCTATAGCTAACAGTGATGCATTTTGAAAATCTATGTAACAGGAAGACCTGGAATAGGGAAATCAACTGTTGTATTTAGAGCAATAGATATTCTGAAAAAACACGGCTTAAAAATAGGAGGAATATTCTGCCCCGAAGTACGAGGCACATATGGTTACAGAATAGGATTTAAAATAGTAGATTTATTGAGCAATAAAGAAGGATGGTTAGCTAAAAAGAATATAAGAATACCCGGCCCTAGAATAGGCAAGTATACAGTAATAGTCGACGACGCTATTTCTATTGGTGTAAAAGCGTTGAGAGATGCTATAAATTACGCTGATGTAATAGTTATAGATGAAGTAGGACCTATGGAGCTTAAAGTTAATGAGTTACGTAAAGAAATAGTGAATGCATTAAAATCCAATAAGCATGTTATAGCCGTAGTTCATTATAGGCTAAGAGACTATGAAATCATTAGCATACTTAGAAACTATATTAAATTTGAAGTAACATTTGCAAATAGGGATAAACTGCCTAAAATAATAGCAGACAAGATATTATCAAATACGGAAGAAAAATACGGGATATTAGGCTATGGAAAAAATACCCATACAAGTAATTCAGGAAGGCTTAGTTAAGCTAATAGTACCTGATTTTTCGAAATATCTAAGAGAAAACGGTATTTACGAGCCTACATGGGCTCCAGTGTTCTATAATCCGCAAATGAAGCTTAATAGGGATTTATCTGTAGCTGTTGTTGAGGCTTTCTCTAAAAGTAGAAAACCAGTTCTTATAGCAGATATTTTGGCCGGTACCGGTGTTAGAGGAATACGTTTCGCAGTAGAAATAAACAATATAAGCAAGGTCTATATTAACGACAAAAACCCCATAGCATACGAGTTCATGGTTAAGAATATAGAGCTAAACAACGTAAAGAACAGAGTCGAGGCTGAAAATTTAGATGCTAACCTAATGCTTAGATACCATAAATTTGCTGGCGAAATTTTCGACTACATAGACATCGACCCTTTCGGCTCACCTATAGAGTTTATGGACTCAGCGTTAGCTTCAATAAAAATAGGAGGCATGTTAGGAATAACGGCTACAGATACTGCGGTTCTTGAAGGTAAATATGCAAACGCCTGCATCAGAAAGTATTTCTCAAAACCAGTCAAGGCTTATTTCTCTAAAGAATTAGCGATAAGGATAATGCTAGCATCTATAGTTCTAAGAGCAGCATCACAAGAACTAGGGGTTGATGTTAAACTAAGCTATTACGATAAGTACTATGTTAGAGCATATGTTGTTTTGATGAAGGGAGCTAGGAAAGCGGATGAATCTTTGAAAAAACTAGGCTATGTTGTCTTTAACAAGCGTAGTGGAGAATACTTTATTGTCAAGGATTTATCTGAACTATTTAACATACCTCACGATAAACATTATGTTATCGCAGGACCTATATGGTGTGGAAATATTTGCGAGAAGGAGTTTCTAAGCAAAGTAAGTAAGGTTGTAATGGAAAGAGAGTATTTGAGGTATAAGGAACTAACTAAGCTTCTTCAAATGTTGAATGCGGAGTTAAGCATGCCTCCCTTATACTATAATGTTGACATGCTGGGTAAGATTTTAAAGAAATCTATTCCGCCACTGAATTCGCTTATTGAATGCTTAGTTTCAAATGGGTATAAAGCAGTAAGGGTACACTGTGATCCTAAAGGATTTAAGACAGACGCTCCTTTAGAGGTAGTTTATGAGTGTTTTAGAAGGCTTTCCTCCTAGCGCTTTTTCCGCGATAAAATACTCTGAATAATCCATTCTGTAAGCTTACTACATGTTGATGGATTAATGTAACTACCGCTAGAGCACTTACTATATAGAGGACATGTAAAACACGGTATTTCTATTATTCCATCCAGCTTAATTTTTTCTGCAGCCTCTCTTACTCTCTTAATGTAAAGTCTGTAGGTTCTTTTCCCATTATGTGTTACAGGTTCTCTTTCAATAAGACCTCTTTTTAATAGTTTTAAGGCTATTCGTGAACCTTCTCTACTATCTATTCCTAGCCTATGCCATAGCTCACTTTGGAGTATACCCTTTCTTCCCGATCTCTTTATCAGATTATAGGCCTTTTGCTCCAACGGTGATAGTGGTGTTGTAGGCATTGAAGTTTAAACCTCCTTTCAATACCGCCTCTTTAACCTATCGTCATCTTCAGTGACAATACTGTACTTTTCCCAGATTATATTTGGAAAAACAAGTATTTAGTTTTGCTAGGAGAAAAGAAAAGAAAAACTATAGAGTTTACTATATTCTTACTTCAAAATCTAAAGCATCTATGAGCTCTTTGTACCTATTTCTGACAGTTACTTCTGTTATTCCAGCTGCATCAGCTACTTCTTTTTGAGTTTTCTTTTCATCCATAAGCACGCTTGCAATGTATATTGCAGCTGCGGCTAAGCCCATGGGTCCTTTACCACTAGTTATTCCCTTCTCCCTAGCTAAAGATAGTATTTCGGCTGCTTTCGTCTGAACATATGCTGGTAAGTTTAGCATGTTTAGGAGTTTAGGTATGTAGCTTATTGGGTTTGAAGGTGGTGGTCTTTTTCTTAGCAATGTTATTAGTTTACGGTATTGTTGCGCAAGCTTCTTTCTCGGGACATTAATGCTCTTCGCTATTTCATCTAGTGTACGTGAAATCCTTAACTTTCTACAGGCTAAATATATAGCTGCCGCAATGTAATCATCGTAAATTCTCCCCCTAATCATCTTTGCTTTGACTGCTTTTCTAAGAATTATTGCGGCTGTTTCATTAACCGTTGCCGGTAGTTGAAGAGTTGAAGTTAAATGGTTCAGTCTTGAGAGAATTTCTATAAGCTTCTTTTCCTCAGCATTAGCTGCTCTCATACGCTTTTGACAGATTATAAGCCTTTTCATTCTAATTTTCTCTCTTAAAGAAAGCCGCCTACCCTGATAATCTCTACTGCTTGAATCAATAGTTGTTGTTAATCCTTTATCGTGTATAGAATACGTACCTGGCGGCCCTGTTCTTTTTCGTTTCAAAAGCTGTTCATGAGTGAAGGCTCTCCATTCGGGTCTCTTATCTATCATCTTATCTTCTACTACAACGCCACACTCAGCACAGACTATTTCCCCTCGTTCAGGAAAGTATACTAAGTTTGTTGATCCACAAGAAGGACAAGTATATATCGTAATCTCACCTTCTCCTTCTAACTTTTCTTCTAGGTCTTTTTGGCTGATAATATAAGGGAGAAGGTAACCGTTCTGTAGTAAGAGTTTTAGTGAGTTTTACTACAGCATATGGTTCATTTACGGGCCCTATAATGTCTATTATTTTACCTATTACTTTCATATAGCTTGTTAAAACCGGTGATTCTAAAGGAGGCACCTCTCTGCTTCTTATACGCACAATAAGATGACCGGATTTCGCAATGTGTTCGGGTGTACCTAAATATCTCATGAATAACACTACCCGTAGCTGTGATAGCTGTATCAGTATTACTTGGGTAATACCGAAATTAAAACCTTTGCCTCAATAATACCTCGCGAAAACTTTAAACAAATTATTAAATAATTCAAACGGTATTATCTATGATTATTTAATTGAGTATTATAATTGGAGTAGAAATTCTGCTATTTCTACTGCCTTCTCCTTATTCTAATTTCTTTAATTTTAGAAGCCAACTCTTTCAATAATTCAATTTTTCTTTTCGTCTTCAAAACTATTATCCTGTTTTTCTCCTGCCACCAATTCTTAGGATACTTCTTTTCCTCCACTTCTACAAATATTCCTAGTTCTTTGGCAGCCTCAATAAGCTCTTTAAGCTTAGGAGATTTTACAGCATCTTTTAATGATATTTTTCTACCCCTACTTCGGGTCTTCGTAGAATCGATATTTGATAACCATACTACTACGTATTTTCCCTTATACTTTCTAGACAAAAACCGAACCCTTTTCCTACTCCTTTATTAGAACTGCGTTAAGTACGCCGTCTTGGCCTGGTCTTGACGTTATCCTTGCCTTACCTATTTCCGTTTCTACTATAGTTCCTTTCACTATAATGTTTCTTCTAGCATACTCTCTGTTAGCAGGGGTTTCTAAGACTCTAAGTATTCTTACTTTTTGTGCTTTACCTGTTTCAGGGTCGACAACATTAGCGTAATGAGCGTATTTTAGTTTTACCTTATAGTTTCCTCCAGATACTCGTTCCACTACTCTTACTTCTTTTTCAGCAAGCTTAGTTTCCGTAAATGGGCCTCCTAACTCATATTTTCTCTTTTTCCTCCATGGTCTCTTCTTGCCACCTGAAGGTTTTTTAAAGTCGTTTCCTTGGTAGTAGCTCATAGCTTAATGTCCTCTGCTTTCCTATTACGGTGGATTTCTATCAGATAGTGAGAAATATAAACTTTTACTTTTAGAATATCTTGCAAGGTAGAATATTGGGTAGTATTGAGGGTATGAGGTTTAATGTTAAAAAACTTTCCACCACCTAGATTTTTTAGCATAATGAACACCTTGTTGAAACCTGTTTATAAAATATACGAGAAATGGCTATGGCTACAAATAAGGAATGGACCAATACCTAAGCACGTAGGTATCATTCCTGATGGAAATAGGAGATGGGCGAAGAAACTAGGGTTAGACCCTAAAATAGGGCATTTATATGGCTATGAAAGAATGAAGGAGGTTATTAATTGGTGTTTAGACTTAGGAATTAAAACATTAACGGTATATGCTCTATCCATAGATAACCTAAGAAAAAGATCTAAAGATGAAGTAGAGCACATATTCCAGTTAATAGCTGAAGGACTTAAGATGCTATTAAACTCTGAGGAAATAGTTGAAAAGAAAGTAAGGGTTAAGGTTATCGGTAGGAAAGAGCTTCTTCCGAAATACATTAGGGATTTAGCAGAGCAGCTTGAGAGAAAAACTAGGAATTTTAACGAGAAACACTTATACATAGCGGTTGGTTACGGTGGTAGAGAGGAAATAGTTGATGCAGTAAAGTCACTTGTAAAAGATGTCTTAGAAGGTAAAGTAAGACCTGATGATATAGATGAAGAGATTCTTTCAAAGTACATGTATACTGGGGATTTACCTAATCCAGAACCTGATCTAATAATAAGAACCTCAGGTGAGGAAAGATTGAGCGGTTTTCTGCTTTGGCAATCAGCTTACTCGGAACTTTACTTTTGCGATGTTCATTGGCCTTCGTTTAGGAGAATAGATTTTTGGAGAGCTATAAGATCCTATCAGAGAAGGGAAAGAAGATTTGGTGCTTAGGTTTTCTCTTTAATCTTCATAACTGCTTTTAACCTTTTCAGCTTAGCTCTAATTCTAAGTCTAGCTAAAGCTTTCTTCCTTAGGATGTCCTCTCTTACGCTCTTTTCAATTATTGTAAACAAGCCTGTAAGAAGACCAATAACCCCAATGGTTACTCCAAGCCATAGGAACAGTCCTGATGATAAAACGGGATTAATTATTTCACTTGGGCTAGTGTAAGCTACCTGTTCAAGAATTTTCGCGGTTATGTTGAGTATTTTGAATAGTAAGACTGTGAAAACGAACCCTACCGCTTCATGCCAAACCTTAATGTCTCTTCTAATAACCTTGACTATAGCTTTACCTCCAAGGAGAAGAACAATGGAAGTTATTATGAAGGGGGTTATAACATATACTGCTTTACTCCAGGCTAGCACTCCCTTGTTTAAATCTACAGTTAATAGTGTGTATGATGTACCTAAAACCAATGAGAATATAGCTAATATTGTTGAGACGAAAATTACTGGCGATGATTCCCACCATTCCTCAATTTTCCTATCTAGTGAAAAACCACGATATATCATTGTGAATCCAATTATAGCTAAAGCAGCTAGCATAACTTTGTCTATTAAACCTATAGCAGTAAAAATAGATGCAACAAGTATTATGACACCTGGTACTCCCAAAAATATTCTTGAAAACCTTGGTTCCTCAATTATTTTCCTCAAATATCTACCTATTAGGATGTAAGTTTCTTCTACACCACGAGATTGCTCAACAATAACTCTCCTAACAGACTCTATTGGTGTAAGAGAACTAACTATAGGTATTATAAGTTCATCGTCGGCACCATCACTCACGATTATTGCTGAAGAAGCACCTGTTTTATCTAGGACCTCTTTAGTTTCCTCTTTAATTCTTATTCCTGCTTTTAAGTCGTCCACGGGGTCTCCAGCTATTATGGCTACTTCTACATTGAATCCTTCCTCTTTAAGCCTTTTAGCGGTATTCAATGCCGCAAAAAGCGCGTTGGTATCTGCATCTTCAGGTTTCTTTATAGCGTATTCCGTAGCTACTTTCAGAACATTATTAAAACCTATTATTGGAGTTTTTATATTCAATACTCTAATATCTGCATCTCTATCGACACAAAGTACTACAATCTTCTTTCTCCTGTCAAAGCTCATAATTTTTATTCCTTCGTAAACTCTAGTTTGCTTCCCGCTTAACTTTTTGTATTAAAAGTCTTATCTAATTTTTTACTCTTACCTACAGCTGAAATCCATGCCTTAATGTTCTTAAACTATGTTACTCATCTTCGCTGATTTCGCCTAATAGTATCCTTAGTTCGTCAAGGCCAAGTCTTTTCCTTTTACCTATTTTCTTTTCTATATCACGTTTCTTCTTTTCAACAATTTTCTGTATTTCTAATTTTCTCTTAATTTCGTTTAATTCATTATACTTCTCCCTTAGCTTACTTAGTTTCTCTATATTCTCAGATAGCTTTCTATTTATTCTATTTAGCATTTCTTTCAGTTCGCCTATTTCGTTTCCTAGTTTGTTAATTTCCTCTCCGACAATGTTTGCCTTTTGCGATAGGTCTTCTATTTCGGATTTTAACTCGTTCAGCTTAGAATATAGCTCCTGCAGTTCCTCTCTTATAGCCTTTATCTCTATTCTTTCTTTAATTAGCTTGGCTTTCAATTCAGTTACGGTGTTTTTTAACTCCTTAGCCTTGATAGCTTGGTTTAGTGTTTCCTCGAGCTTAGCTATTTGCTCTATTAACTCTTTCTCCTGATCTAATGTTAAGATTGATGTTTGCTGCTTCCATTCTAGCTGCTGTATTCTCCTCCTTAACTCGGCAATGGGTATTTTTAGTAGTTTAGAGTATTTCTGAAGTTCTTTTCGAATATTAGCTAGTTCCACTATTACTGCCTTAAGCTTCTTATATGCTTCATCTCTTCTTGCTTTAATATTCTTTGCTTGCTCTAGAAGGTTTCTTTTTTCATTTCTCAGCGTTTTTATTTTCTCTATTAACTGCTTATGCTCACTTATAAGTTCTCTTCTTTTTTCAATAAGTTCTCTAAGCTTTTCCCTTACTACATCGCGTTCCACTTTTAGCTTCTTAATTGTATCTTTGGTTTCCTCTATTTCATCAAGTGTTTTTCTTATTTCCTTCTCTATTTCTTCCAGATCCATGCTTTCATACACCAGTTATTCGAGAATTATTCTTGCGCTAACTACTTCGTATTCCTTTATATTCTCCGTAAACCATTATAGGGTTTAAACTTAACTCCTTAATTACCTCTACTCCTTACATTATCATTTCTTAGACGAGTATTCCCTTAACATGAACTTTCGGTTTTTTAACTCAGTTATTTCCATGAGACATTTTTAAGTTCTCCGGTGTTCTTAACGGTTATGTTTAGCAAGAAAACTTAGTAATGAATATGTTTGAAGGTTTATTGAATAGAGCGTATATTTAATAATCAGTAGAGTTAGTTTAAGGGTATCTAAAGTCTTCCAGAAGGTTCTTCCGTTAAAAAGTCTTCGCCTCCGGCTAGGATTCTCTGTACTTCAGCATACAAGTTATCTAGGCCAATGTTTAACTTTGACGATACAGGTATTGGTTTAAGTACCAGTTGGGTTTCAGTTATTGTTTCAGCTAGTCTCTTAGCAAGATCTTTTATTGTAAAGCTAACAGGTTCATTATCTATAGCGTTCATTAACTCTATAGGGTCTTCGAACCATTGCAGGACTTTCTCAATTTCAGATTCCGTTAGTAGATCTGCTTTAGAAAGCACGTTTATTTGGGGCTTACTGAATCTAAGCATTACTGAAGATGAAAGCAGAAGTGCTGAAACAAAAGCTGCTGGTTGAAGAGCAAAGAAAGCATCTATTAGGTACAAAGATACCGACTTATGCTCACCTATTATTGCCGATAAAACCAGTGGTCCTGAACTCCTGAAAGCAAATAGTTCTAACTGACCAGGCGTATCCACTATAACGTAATTTGTTTTCTCGCTCCAGACTTCTTTACGTATAACGTCAATGTAATTTATGAGCATATCGACGGAAGCTATTAGTGCGGCGTTAGGTCCTAAATTATTTTCAACCATGACCTCTCTAGTATTCACTAGATCTCTAACATCGAAGTCTGGATTGTAAGGCAGCCATTCAGCTGCTGGATCAAGGTTTACTCTGGAAACGCTTAGCTGCTGATCTTCAAGCCAATCAGCGAAAGCTGCTGTTAGAACAGATTTTCCTGAACCCGCTGTTCCTAAAACTGTTATAAAATACATTGCTCGAACCCTTGTTTAGAATAGAGATAACCAATGCCTATGCTTTGCCTTAAACGTGCCCTTAATATTGATTTTCGCTTTACAGTAAATGCATCTATTATCCTCTGCTAGATTCCACTTTAAAATTTCAAAACCATATCTTTGAATAACCAGCTTACCGCAACTCGGACAATACGTTGACTCTAAAGGATGTCCTGGAGCATTACCTATGTAGACATACTGTAAGCCTTCTTCTTTAGCTATTTTAGCTGCTTTCTCTAACGTTTCTATAGGAGTTGATGGTAGATTTGTCAGCATGTATGAAGGGAAGAACCTTATTAGGTGAAATGGTGTTTCAGGACCTAGATTTTCAACAATCCATCGAGTTAATTTTCTAACATACTCCATTTTGTCCCCGTATTTTGGAACAATAAGGTCTGTTATTTCAATGAAGATTCCTTTCCTCTTCATTTCCAATAATGTGTCGAAAACGGGGCTAATATCCCCTACAGCCATAAACTTCCTATGGAACCATGGATCGCCTGAAGCTTTAAAATCAACTGTTGCAGCATCAAGGTATGGTGCTATTTCATCTATAGCCTCTACGGTCATGTATCCGTTGGTTACGAAAGTATTGAAGAGCCCATGTTTTTTAGCTATTTTAGCAGTGTCATATGCGAATTCGAAAAATACTGTTGGCTCATTATACGTATAGCTTATTCCGTCTGCACCATAGCTTAAAGCGTATTTAATAACTTCTTCAGGCGTAGTTGATCTGCCCATAACCTCTTTTTCCTGGCTTAAAACCCAATTACAGCAGAAAACACATCTGAAATTGCATCCAATAGTACTTATGGACATTACCTCTGATCCAGGGTGAAAGTGGAAGAGGGGTTTCTTCTCTATAGGGTCAATATTCATCGATGTAAGCTTACCGTAAACTATAGAATACAGTTTACCGCCAATGTTCTTCCTAGTGTAGCATACCCCAAGCATGCCTTCAGGTATTACACATTTCCTATAGCATAGGTAGCATAAGACCTTCCTGTTTTCTAAAGGCTTCCATAACATAGCTTCTCTTAAGCCTATTTTAGCCTTAGACATGTTATTGCATACACCTACGAGTACTTCTCTACTTCTAGGTTTTACATACTTAATGTATTTAAGTTCATATCGTTACGAAATCAGAACATTTAAAACACGTAGGCCTAGAAATAATCAACACGGTAGAGGACTATGGCAATAATAGTTGGTGGTCCAGCCTCTAATAATATAGACTCTAAGTTAGCTGAAATACTTAATATCCCTTATGTAAAGCTTGAGCATAAAATATTTCCTGATGGAGAATCATATATTAGGTTCTCGGAAATCGAAAAAATCATGGATAACGATGTTATTATAGTTCAGTCTCTTTACAGCCCTCAAGATAAACATATTTTCGAGCTCTTATTAGCAATAGATGCTGCTAAAGACTTCGGAGCGAAGAACATAATCGTTGTTGCTCCTTACTTAGCATATTCTAGGCAAGACAGAAGATTCCTTGAAGGAGAACCTATTAGTGTAAAAACTTTACTTAAACTGATAAAGTATGCTGGAGCAGACTACTTCATAACAGTTGACATACATAAGAAGTATAGCTTAGAACATTTCGGAGGGAACGCATACAGCGTAACAGCTATGGAGGAAATAGCTAAACATATAAGAGAGAATATTGAGCTAAGAAACGCTGTAGTTCTTGCTCCAGATAAAGGCGCACTATCCCATGCTATGAAAGTAGCTGAAGTACTAGGCGGTATTGAATATGATTATCTGGAAAAAAAGAGAGACCCCGTTACAGGAGAAATAAAGGTTAAACCCAAGGAGCTACCAGTTAAAGAAAGAGAAGTAATCATAGTTGACGACATAATAAGCACTGGAGGAACAATAGCCTTAGCAGCTAAGTCAGTAAGAGAGCAAGGTGCTAGGAAGGTTATTGTAGGATGTACCCATGCGCTATTAGTAGGTAATGCTAGAGAAAAACTCCGTAAAGCTAAAATAGATTACATTGTAGCTACAGACACCGTTCCCTCAGAGTACTCTAAAGTTTCCGCAGCCCCGCCTATAGCCAAGGTCCTCAAAAATATTTTGAAAGTTTAAGGTTTAGGTAATGTACTCAAGATATTACTTTCTCCTATCAGGAGAACATGAAACACTACCTAAAGCAGAGTTAAGAGCCATATTAGAAGCTGAAAAGGTAAAGTACCATGTAATTAAGGATATGGACCAAGTAGTTTTAATTGAAACCGCAAATTCTCCTGAAAAAATTGTGAAAATTATAAAAAGAGCTTCCATGGTTAAAGAGGCAGGAATTCTTCTAGGTTTTCACGAAGCAGAAAGTCTTGATCAAATAAGAAATTCTGCTAGGGACATAGATTGGAGTTTTTTAGCCAATAAATGTTTTGCTGTTAGAGCTAAAAGGATTAAAGAGTATTTCTCGCAAGTTAAAAGTAGCTTTGTAGAAAGAGAAATAGGCGCTCTTATATTATCTAAAGAACCATCGTCTAAAGTTAATCTTTCAAGTCCTAAACTCATTATTAGAGTGCTTCTTACAGAAAACTGTTCGGTATTTGGAGTTAAGCTTGCTGAGCTTGATACTAAACAGTTTCTGAAAAGAAAACCTAGAAGCAGACCATTCTTTCATCCAGGAGTTTTAAGTCCTAAAATATCGAGGCTCTTTGTAAACCTTTCAAGGCCTAGGAAAGGGGACTTGTTTTTAGATCCTTTTTGCGGTATTGGAGGATTCATTATTGAAGCTTATCTTCTTGGGCTTAAATGTCTATGTTCAGAGCTAAGATGGGATCTTATTAGAGGGGCTAAGCAAAATTTTGACTTCTATAAGTTCAATGTTTTAGGTATAATTCAAGCTGATGCTACTAAAATCCCTTGGATTAAAGCTGATGCTATATCAACGGATCCCCCATATGGACGTTCAACAACAACACTAGGTAGGAATGTTAAGGATATAGTTAGAGATTTCCTTAATGAAGCATCTGATATTATAAAGAAAAATAAGTACCTAGTTTTCGCACTACCACATACTGTTGATCCTTTCGAAGTTATTCCCTCAAAAGCTTTTGAGCTTGTTGAGAAGCATAGTATGAGAGTACATAAAAGCCTTACAAGAATAATCGTAGTACTGAAGAGGAGGTAGCATAGTGAAGCTTAAGATAACATTCCTCGGTACATCCGCCGCTATACCCACAATTAAACGCAGCCTTCCAGCTATAGCTCTTCAATGGAAGGGAAAAATCATACTATTCGATGCTGGCGAAGGTGTTCAAAGACAAATGGTTAAAGCAGGGCTTAGCATTTTAAAAACTAAGCAAATATTCATAACGCACTCCCACGGCGACCATGTATTAGGTGTTTTCGGCCTATTACATACTATGGCAATGCTTAATAGACAAGACCCATTGGAGATTTATGGTCCGAAAGACGTTATTGAATTAATACTTTCAGTAATTAGCCGTGTAGGACATGACCCTCCATATAAAGTACTATTGAAACGTGTTCATGAAGGTACTATTTTTGAAGGAGAAGACTACATTGTTAGAGCGTTTAAAGTTGAACATGGACAACTTGAAGCTTACGGTTATGTTTTTGAAGAAAGAAAAACCCTAGGGAAATTTGATGTTGAAAAGGCTGAGAAACTCGGTGTACCTAAGGGACCTTTATGGAAGATGCTTCAAGAAGGTAAAGATGTCGTTTTAGAGAATGGGAGAGTTATAAAATGGACAGATGTGGTTACTCCACCAAAATATAAGGTGAAGGTAGCGTACACTGGAGACACTAAACCTCTAGAGAAAACTGTAGAGTACTCTAAAAATGCTATAGTCCTAATACATGATTCAACATTTGACCCTACAATGTCCAAAGAAGCTCATGAACAAGGACATTCAACATCCCTCGACGCTGCAGTAATAGCTAGAAAAGCCAATGTAAGATCTCTTTTCCTTACCCATATAAGTGCACGTTACGATACCGAAGAACCCTTATTGAAAGGTGTAAAGGATGTTTTCGAAAACACATATGTTGCTGAAGACTTTATGAGCATATGGATTTTCTAATCACTCCTTAGGCATTTCTATTTCCCATAGAGGTTTCCCATGTGCTGTTTTAGGAGCTAACCAGTCTATGAGTTTTTCCACATCAACGTCTTCTATGATAAACGTTATCGGTCCAAGAGGGGATTCACCATATGCTTCAGTGAAGGAGAGTCTACCTTGAAATGCTGCTTGCTTATTTAAATGGAACACTAATGATCTTTCACTAGCATTCTTCTTTAAAATTGATCTAGCTGCGTCTAGTATTCTTTCAGCTCTCAATAGTCTATGTAGTTTCGTAAGACTTTTTAGAGAGTAGGCTTTCGCAACAATAACTTTATACTTCCCTCGTACTTCAACTTCTATATGTTCAGGAGTAAAGACGTTAAGTATAGCTTGCCTTACTTTACCTTCATCCTCTGTGGGTCTTACTTCTCCTTCAACTCTAACTATGACCAACTAAACCCCCTCAGTAGCAAGTACTTTCCTAAATACTTCATGAGCATTTCTCTTTAGCTCTTCAATACTTCCCTCATTTACAATCATGTAGTCGGCTAATGCAATAACGCTGCCTAGTCCGAAACCCAACTCAACCATGTCTCTTTCCACGAACTCGCTCCAGTTTTTAGGATCTCCTGGCCTATTTCTCTTCAGTATTCTTTCGAATCTTGTTTTAGGGGAAGCATGAACAGCGATAATTACTGTTTTCCCTAATTCTCTTCTATAACATTCAATTTCCTTTAAACTTCTAACACCATCTACTATTACCACATTGGTTTTCAGTTTCCTTATTTTCTTAACACATCTTTTAGCCACAGCATCTTCGCCTTCCTTACTTCTTAGATCTTGAGCAACCATATTTAAGTTGCGAGGCGTTAACGGTAGTCCCCGTTTAACGGTTTCTTCCCTAACAACATCACCCATAACGATTACTGGGAATCCCATTTTCCTAGCTTCCTCAACAACAACACCCTTGCCTGAAGCTGGCATGCCGACAACACATACTATAAGCATTTTTATACTTACCTCGCATTAACTATTTTGAAAATGCACTTAAAAGCATTAGCGTTAAGGTGCTAAGTAATGAGCGAACGTATAAGATCGTTTGTATCAGTAGATATCGAAGACCCGTTAATTCTTGATAGAATAGAAAGAATAAAGGAAATGGTGCTTTCAACAGGGGTATATATGAAACCCGTTGAGAAGGAGAACATACATTTAACACTTAGGTTTCTTGGGGAAATACCTGTAGCGTTAATAGATGAAGTATACAAGGCTATGTTGGCTGCTAAAACTAAGCCCTTTGAAATAGAAATTAAAGGTTTAGGAGCATTTCCTACAATAACTAATCCGAGAGTCATATGGGTAGGGGTGTCCAGAGGTGCGGAAGAACTTAGGAACATTCATAAGCAAATAGAAAAAGGGCTTAGGAAGTTAGGTATAAGACCCGATACTAAAGGTTTTGAACCACATATAACAATTGCAAGGGTTAAGAGCGGAAGAAATAAGAGTAAATTAGTTAAAGTTCTTAACCAGTTAGCTGACGTAGAAATAGGTGTTATGAAAGTTACTAGTATAAGGCTTAAGCAGAGCATTTTAACATTCAAGGGCCCTATATATAAGACTCTTAGGGAAGTAAAACTTGAATGAGAATGAAGTAGAAAGGAAGGTTCTAGAAAAAATTAAACCTAAGCCAGATGAAGTAGCTAAAATAAATAAAATATTTACGTATGTCAAAAGTAGGCTTGAAAATAAGATAAGGGAGTATGGTGTAGAAGCTTATGTTGAGCTAGAAGGCTCTGTAGCTAAAGATACATGGCTTTCCGGAGAATGGGATCTAGACGTATTTGTTCTTTACCCTAAACATTTAGGAAAACAGTGGATTAAAAGTGAGGGATTTAAAATAATATTTGAAGCATTAAAGGATTTGCCTCATGAAATAGCTTATGCTGAACATCCCTATATCAGACTTAATATTGAAAACGTAGAAGTCGACGTTGTACCAGCATTAAAACACGACCATGCATGGGAGGCTGAAACCGTAGTAGATAGAACACCATTCCATACATCCTACATTAAGTCTAAGTTGAGCAAGGAAGAAAAAGACCAAGTAAGACTACTTAAAAGGTTTTTGAAAGGCATAGGAGTTTATGGCGCTGAAATAAAAGTTTCAGGATTTTCCGGCTACTTAACAGAGTTGCTTATAGTACAATATAAAACTTTCAGAAATACGTTAACTAATGTCGCTAAGTACTGGAAACCAGGATTTGTTATTGACATAGAAAAACGCTATCCTAGAGTTGAGGACGCTAAGAAGAGGTTCAAAGACCAACCGTTAATAGTAATAGACCCTGTTGACCCAAAGAGAAATGTTGCTGCAGCGGTTTCTATGAAGTCGCTTTCAACATTCATTGCTGCCTCAAAGTACTATTTGAAAAAACCCTCTTTCAACTTCTTCTACCCGCGCGTAGAGAAGGTAAGCGTTGAAAATATAATGGAAAATGTCTCTAAAAGGAAAACAAGCTTAATATTCATTGTTTTCCACATACCGAAGAAGCCTGCAGATGTTATCTGGGGTTTACTTAAAAGAAACATAGAAAACATAGTTCATATGCTTAGAAAGTTTGATTTCACAATCATAGACTACGATGTGTGGAGCGATGAAAAACAAAAAGCTATTTTCATTATAGAGCTTGAGGAAGCAATTTTACCTAGTGTCGTGAAGACCATAGGCCCTCCTGTTTATTTAGAGCCTAACGCATCGCAATTTCTTGAGAAATATTTAGCTTCTGAGGAAACAATTGCTGGTCCTTGGATTGAAGGTTCGAGATGGGTTGTTCTTAAGAAACGTAAATATGTAGGAGCTAAAGAGCTTCTACGTGGGAAACTAATACCGCAGTGTTTAAGTGCTTCTTTGAGGAAGTACGTACTTGAGCTTGGTTTTGAAGTATATGCGGGTCCAGAAATTAAAGAATTCATTGAGAAAGCTGAGTTAAAAGATTTCTTAGTCTTCTTAGCTAAGTTTATGAGGAAAAAACCGCAATGGTTAGGGTAAGGATAGATTCTGAGAAGCTTAAAAATATACTGTGTTATCCAGAATACTCTGATGAATGCTATTATGAAAGATTAAAGGAACTCGATGAGTTAGGTGTAAAGTATATTCTTCTTGAAGGTGGAAAAGTTCTCTTTGGAAATATTCACGTTCTAGGGAAAGGTTATGCAAGTGTGGTTTTAAAAGCGGAAACCTGCGATGGCGACATAGTAACGCTCAAGGTAAGGAGAACAGATTCTAGAAGAAAAAGTATGGAGAACGAAGCAATATGCTTAGCAATAGCTAACACGGTTAATGTTGGCCCGCAAATACTTGGCTTTACCGAAAATATTTTAATGTACAGGTTTATTGAAGGCCGAACATTAGACACATGGTTTAAAGGGATTTCCGAACCAAATGTTATAAGGAGTGTCATAGTAGATATTCTAAGACAATGTTTCAGACTAGATTTGGCCCCTTTAGACCATGGAGAATTAAATAGACCACATAAACACGTAATTGTAGATAAAAGAAATAGACCATATATAATAGATTTTGAATCCGCAAGCTACGTGAGGAAACCAGCAAACCTATCATCAGCTGTAAGCTTCTTCTTCATAAGGAAGAACATGATATCCAATATGTTAAGAGAAATCCTCAGATACGACGTAAATGACGTTCTTGAAAGTATTAGAAAATATAAGAGAACATATGAAGCGAAGTATTTTCTAGCACTGTTACGAGCTGCTAAATTAATTTAAAAGTGAAGTAATGTGGAAGGGTGGTGGGGCCGCGGGGATTTGAACCCCGGACCACGGGCGTTCCGGGGCCGTCTACGGGGAAACGCTCCCCAGGCCCGCATCCTTCCAGGCTAGACGACGGCCCCGTTTAATTATTTTAGTGTTTTAGTCTTTTTCTTATCTTCAGCAATGTTGGTGGAGTCCATAGTAGCCATGCTGGTATTTTCTTTACAAACTCATATGCTTCTTCCCAAGACTCTAAACCTAGTTTTTCAGCGAGCTCTTCAAGAGTCATTTGGGTTCTAGCATACTCCCTTAGTATGTTGAGGGTTTCCTCAGTAATTACTATTTCTTTATCGCCTACTTTGATTTTAATTTCTTCAGCTAATTTTGCCTCCATGCAACCTACCCTCTGCTTTGAAATAGAAAGTATATAGGATACTTAAATGTTACCTATAAACTTAGCCATGTTAAGATATGGGAGAAGCAATAGGTATTTAAGAACTCGATAGTAGAAATGATATTTGGGAGAACATTATGCCCGTAGTTTCTTCAGGGGTTATACGCTTAAAATATGCTGTTGATAAGATTAAGAGAAGCTTACTTGTAGAAGGTGTTAATCCCGAAGCTGTTAGAGAAGCAGGAGATATACTTGACGCACTAGTGAAAGATAAAATGTTAGAGCTTAAACTGTCAGATGAAGATGTTGCTGAAGTCGAAATAGCTTATAGCCTAGAAGAGAACAAGGTTGTTTGGGATAAGGAATCACTTAAAATAACAGTTTACAAGCCATTAGCTGAGCTAGAGGCTTTGGTAAAGGAGAAGGTTGAAGAAAAGGTAAAGGAAATTAGTGCGGAAGTTTCGGAACTAAGAAGTAAAATTGAAAGGGTGAAGAGAGAGCTTTCAGAAATCATTAATAGGCTAAGTGAACTTGAAAAATCATTATAATCCCCAATATTTTTTATGAATTCTTAAACACCTCTCAATATATTTTCTCACATGACCAAGGTTTTCTCTGAGTAGTACTTTTTCATCGAATAGCGGTTTCTCAGAACTACATGCTAGTATGAGATTTAAAATAGCCTTGGGTAGATAGTTTAACGCATATCCTCCTTCTAAAACAGCTATCGCACCCTCTATTTTCTTGAGAAGTGTACATAACGCCTTACCTATGCGCCAGTATGTTTTAAGGGTTAGGTTTAAATCGGTTAACGGATCTTCATGGTGTGTATCGAAACCTGCTGATACAAGCAATACTTCCGGTTCATAAGACTCTATTATTGGTAAGGCTATGCTATTGAGGGCTAACGCGTAACCCTTATCGCTTGTACCTGGCGGTAATGGTATATTAACTGTGAAACCCTCTCCTTCCCTTTCCCCGACTTCTTCAGGAAAACCTGTTCCAGGATAAAGCGTTTTAGGGTCTTGGTGAAGTGAAATGTAAAGCACCTTATCTGTAGTGTAGAATATTTCCTGAGTTCCATCGCCATGATGAGCATCTATATCTAATATTGCTATTTTCCTATAACCATAGTTTTCTAGCAGGTATTTTGCCGCAATGGCTATGTTGTTGAAAATACAGAAGCCTTTAGCTAGTTCTCTATGAGCATGATGTCCTGGAGGTCTTATAGCGGCAAAACCTACTTTGTATTCTCCAAAAATTACCTTTCTAAGAATTTTTAAGGTAGTGCCTACGGCATATAATGCTACTTCATACGTTTTCTTACTTACTACGGTATCTAGGTCTCCTAATGGATGCCCTCCTCCCGACTCTGAAAAAACCTTAATATATTCAACATATTCAGGGCTATGAACAAGTTCAACAACTTCTCTATTAGCTTCCTCGGGTTCAACAATTTCAAGACCGCTATGTTTAAATTCTTTTAAGAAATCTAAGATTACCTCTATTCTTTTAGGAGACTCTGGATGACCTATTCCTGTATCATGATGTTTAAATATTTCACCAATTGCGAGAACTACTTTTTTCATGTTTAATCACGCTGCAGTGTAGCTCTATATTAATGGTTTATTTTATTTAATTAAATCTTTATATATGTTTAAGACTAATCCTCTTATCTGAAATAGGTGCTCCAAAATGGGTATTAAAGAGATTTCTAAGTTAACCTCGAAAAAAATATCTAAGAATATTAGAATTGCTGAAGAATATGAGAAATACGTTACCAAAGGATTTGCTTTCAAATACTTCCCTGTAGCTATCGTTAGAACTAAGGGAGCTAAAGTTTGGGATGCTGATGGCAATGAATACATAGACTTTCTCTCTAGCGCTGCGACATATAACATCGGGCATACAAACGACTATGTTGTTAAAGCCATTAAAGAGGGATTAGATTATTTCATACACTACTGTCTATACTTCTACCATGAGCCGGCGGTTAAATTTGCTAAGCTCCTAGTAGAAATAACGCCAGGTAATTTTAAGAAAAAAGTTACCTTTGGGTTAAGTGGATCAGATGCTTGCGATACCGCCATTAAAGCTTCCTTATTGTATACTGAAAGACCGAATATTGCTTCGTTTACGTACTCTTATCATGGAACAACATATGCTTCACTCTCAGCGTCGGGATCTTTTAGTCCTAAGCTTAGGAAGAGGATGCATGCACTGCCAAATGTTTACTTCTTCCAATACCCTGATACATATAGATGCCCCTTCAATTTAAGCGAAGAAGAATGTGGTGAATATTATTTAAGCCTAATTGAGGACTTCTTTAAGACAATTGTTGCAGGCGAGTCTTTTGCAATATTTCTAATAGAACCTATTCAAGGAGATGCTGGAGTGCTTGTTCCTCCAAAGAATTTTATGCAAGGTTTACGTAAATTGACTAAGGAGTATGGGATAGTTTTTGCGGATGACGAAATACAGGCAGGAATGGCTAGAACAGGGAAGATGTTTGCAATAGAGCATTTCAACATAGAGCCAGACCTGGTAATTGTAGCCAAAGCTATAGGCGGAGGTATGCCTGTTTCTGCAGTTGTTGGTAGAGAAGAAATTCTTGATTCAGCACCACCACAAACATACTTCGCGACCTCTGCTGCACACGCATTATCTGTTAGAGCTGCAATTGCAACCATAGAGTACATTATAAGGGAGAAGCTTGCTGAAAGAGCTGAGAAATTAGGAAATTACGCTAAGAAGAGATTTAATGAGCTTAAGGAGAAATACGAAATTGTAGGTGATGTTAGAGGCTTAGGCCTACTCCTAGGCGTGGAAATTGTTAAGAGTAAGGAAACTAAGGAACCAGATAGAAAATCAGCATTAAAGATTATTTGGAGATGTTGGGAGAAAGGACTTCTAATGATGACTTATGGTAAATATGGTAACGTACTTAGAGTAGCTCCACCATTAGTTATAACGAAGGAGGAGCTGGACAAAGCCATAGATATAATCGAAGAGTCGATAAAAGACGTTATTGCGGGAAGGGTAAGCGACGAAATAGTTAAGTACTTAAGAGCATGGGAGTAAAATAATTCTTTTTTACCTTTACACTGTTCTGGCTATAGTTCTTCCTGGCTTAGGTTCATACAATATGCCATCTCTTCTTAGCTGTTCAATTATTTCTTCAACTTCCTCAGCGCTTAGCCCTGCCTTAACTGCTTGTTCCACTACATCGGACTTTCTGACTTCGGCTCCCGGATACTCTTCAATTTTCTCTATTATTTCCATAACTTTCATCATCTTAGACCTTTTACTGAGAGGTTTACCTGTCATAATGACGTCTATGTCGATAACTCCTGCTTCAATATCTAAGCCTACATCTTTGAAGCTTTTAATCATTAAGTCTATTGCTGCTTTAGCATCTTCAGCTGTTACTTCGTTTCTTAAAACCATTCTAGCATGTGCTTCTGCAAGCCTGATTATCGCTTCTAACTGTCTTGGCGTTATGGGTATAGGTGCGTTAGGATGTTCACTAGCTTTACTTCTTAGGTTAACGAAGAACTCTGAGATTATTTTTGCTGCTTCCTCTGTTAATCTTGGTTTAATGAACTTCCTAGCATAACCTATGTACTTTCTAAGCATTGAAGGAGATATAGGAGGTTTAACACGCTCATATTGCTTATGTACGGTAAGTATATGAGAAACAAGTTCCTCATCGGTACGTGGCTCAGGCTTATCTCTCATTACAAAGATTAGGTCAAACCTTGAAAGTATTGTTGGAGGCAAGTTTATGTTTTCAGTGAAAAGCCTATCCTCAATGTATCTTCCAAATTTAGGATTACCTGCAGCAAGAATCGCCGCCCTAGCATTTAACCTAGCAACAATACCTGCCTTAGCAATACTTATAGTGTTATGTAGCACTAAACCATGAGACACAAATAAGTGATGGGGTTCGACTGTGATGTCGTATACCCACTTTGAATCGCTATTCTTAATTATTTCTACGTCCCTTATTTTAATAAACCTTATATTACCATGGATAAATGACTCTATGTAAGAAATTTTATCTTTAATTATATGAATTCTCTTTCTAACCTCTCCAATGTATTCTTTTAGTATTTCGTTATCTTTTTCATGCAACTTTCGCCTTAGTGTTGAATATGGAATCTTCTTTAGCCTTGAAAATTCGCTTAGTTTAACCACTCTCCTTAACAAGCTAATGTTTGTTTTCCCTCTCTCAATACTGTTCTCTACTTCTTCAATTATGCGCTTCGCCTTGTTAATGTATTCAAGAGCCTTAACCCTATGTATTCTACATTTGCGCTTTACAATATTTGTTAAGTAACCGTCATTAATATCTAATTCATTAGCTATGCTTTTAAGCCATACTGCTACTTCACCAGGTAATTCATCTCTGTAGTTTAGTTTTCTCTTTGACCTACTTAGTAACTTAGTAATTTTACCTAGTCTGTCATCATTGTCAATTATTTCCATAAATTTCTCAATACTAGGAGACCCTGAAATTATAACCTTAAAGTATTTTCGTGAAGCTTTTTCAACTTCTATGTAAGAGTATATATTAAGTGTCAACAGTAAATCTTGTAAATCCTGTGCTAAATTCCATGAAGACGTTCTAAACCCTACTCTTTCGTTGTCAACGAAACCGTCTCCTTTAAAGAAAGCGTTTATAAATGCTTTCCTGCCTTCAGTAGACAACCTAAATATTATCTTAGGTATTCTCTTTAGCCTTGGGGGTTTCTCATATTTGCTCATTGTTGCTACGAACATTTCGGGTAGCAGTTCTTTAAGTGTATTATAGAGTTCTTTCGAAATTACACGTACAGTATATAATGGCTTCTTACGATTCTTCTCCTGAACTTCTATTGAATATTTCATTTTCATGTTTTCAAGTAGTTCTTCAAATTCTCCAATTAACTTAAGATTTGTATTACTAAATCCTATTTCGTAATATCCATTGCTAGGGTTAGCGTATGCAAACCCGTCTGATAGTATGAATCCTACAAACTTGCCTAGTAATTCATCATTAACATTTAGTTTCTTCATTATTGCTTGTAATTTCTTGTCATTGTTGTGCGTTAACTTGTAGTTATTTACGCCTATAGCTAGCATTCCTGGTTTCACTTTTTCTGCACTAATTGTCTCAATTTTTCCATTACGCCACACTAGTACTGGGTGTTCGGGAGTTACGGTTATTGTTCTACCATTTTCGAATGTTATTTTAATAAATTTGTCTGGAGCCTTATGCCTACTTACCCTATCAGCCTTTATAACGACAATATCCTTCTTGTTTAAGTCATATGCCATAATGGGTATAGTATTTACGTATAATACTTCTGTTTCATTACCCTTCACTATTTTATCTCTGAACTTAAACATAAGATCATCTATAAAACTACCTATTTTGACCTTATTGCCATCAGCTAAAAGTATTTCAAAATCCTTATGATAACTTTGCTGCTCCATTGCCTCATGTATAGCTACTCTGTCTTCAGGCCTCATTTTATCTATTTCATCGATACAGTTATGTACTATGATTCCTTCTGCTAAGAAGTTATGTATGTTTGGTACATAGAGATCATATACTGGACCTTCATAGTTTATTGTCTCTACATTGATTACTTTGTCAAGGTAGTAATCTTCGCTTATCGCTAACGTTATTAAAGCTTTAAGATCTTCAGCTAAATTATTGTTACAATACTTTTCCATATTATTCCTAATCCATTCTTTAGTAAGAAGTCTTCTACCCGTTAGTGTGTTATATAATGTACTCCATGCTCCACTTTTTACAAGATCGTATATTCTTATGCTAGTTATTAATTTCCTAGCTATTTCTATGGAAATTTTTCTTGGAATTACATTTTCCCTTGATGGAATAGCCTTTATTTTTGGCGGCAGTGAAGCTAATGAGGCTTTTAAGCTATATGGCTTGATAAGCTCTATGAGCTTTTCTACATCCTTTCTACATGTTATTTGCACTGTAACTACATTCTTTGCCCTCTTAATCCTTGAATATATGTCGAATCTTCTTAAGATTAAGGGTATTGCTTTCGCTTGCTCAATATTTGCTAAAACTATGTCTACATGGGCTACTTTGTATATTTTACCATTTTTACGTGCTTTTTTAATAGATATGGAACCATCAGAATCTATAAGACCCGCTATGAATGCTCTTAATACACTATTTGGTAGCTTAAACACGCGCTTTAATCCGTTCTCTAAAAAGTAATTTACTATGTACGAGAAAACAATAGAATTAATGGTTACTGTTACAACGTCGCTTTCTACTCTTCTACCATTAATGTTCGATATCACGTGTCTCCTACGAACTTGCGGCTCTTTACCTACGGTTTTGCTGATATATTTAATGACCTTGTTTAGTATAGGTTCATGTTTAGATGATTGTGTAATTCTCACTAATCCTCTTCTTTTATCTAGGATTACATGTCCGTCGCCAAGAATGAACCCTATGAGGTAACCTAGTTCAGGTGTAATTTTGGTTGTGAGTATTTTTTCTGATTTACTCTTTCGAGAATATTTGATGACCTTATTTCTCCATTCATTATATTTCTCGGCGAGTTTTAATAATTGTTTTAGAAGACCAACATTTATGTACAGTTTTCCCCGTGCAATATAGGCCCTCTTATTGCTTATTTTACTTAGCTTATAGACGCTGCCATAGAACTTATTTATAATTTCAAGAAGTTCTTTAAAGTCATTACCTTCCACTATTGCAGTCCATTCAGTAGGTATTATGTCAAGCACGTATACGTCGTTATTGTGACTAGGTATTTTCTTAATAGACAGTACCATATCGCCTGGTTTGAAACTGGCGGCGTGTTTCCACTCTAAAGAGTTACCATCTATGAGTAAATGGTCAGGTGTCAAAAGGAGTTCATAACCGCTTTCTAAAGTTAGTTTAATAAGTTTTCCTCTCCAGTGCTTCTTCCTTATAATAGTTGAAATAGCTCTCTCTGCTGTGAGACTTTTTAAATTAATGCCTACCACTTCATTTTCCGAGTAATTGAGCTCTATAAGTTCATTATTTAATATTGCCTTTATGCATCTATCTTCCCCAAAGAGATCCTTGATCTTGACATACTCATTATTAGCTATCACACGTGTTTCAGGGTGAAGGCATGCTACACCGCCATCGGCTAAAACTAAGGCTCCTGCTTCCAAGAAATACTCTCCAGTTGACTTGTCCTTCAATACTGCCGCGGTTAACCCGGCAGCGCTGCTTCCTTTACCTGAAGTGTAGAGACCTCTGGGAGCAATTCTTGCAA
>CAZBXI010000003.1:29216-60764 GCA_964496035.1 uncultured Desulfurococcales archaeon | reverse complement strand
GAAAGAATACGCAATATCATGGAAGCATATGAGATATGCAAGCCGAGAACTAAGTAGAGTTCTACTTTCAAAGATTGAATACAAGATTAATTATAGAAGAATAGGCATATGCAGATTAGGTAGAGGTGCTCTAGAATGGAAACTCTGCATAGTAGATGCAGGGATAAAGATAATAACAGCTAAATGACTAGCCGTAAACTCAACATTAATAACGTGTACTATGAATTGCCGTATCGTGGCATATCGTACTTCAACTAATAGCTATTATGATTATACTGATTGAATATCAGCTATGCCTACTTGGCATATCAGCTATATGCCTCTGATGTAGTTTTTGGCATATGTCTGGAACCGTTCACCTAAACCGTATCCTCATCTATCAATTTATTTTAAACCGTATCAGATACGGTTAGGCTCATCACGGTCTCCGCTGAGCCGCCTACGGGAGCCCTCCAAGGGCTCTCCCCGGGAACCCAGCGGTCACCGATAGATTTATTAGTTCTTCTTAGTTTTAAATTTTATTGGGGAATCCCCAATATGAGTTATATAACGCTTACGCTACCATTTAATGCCGATGGTGATGAGGCTAAGAAGTTATTGAGTACTGCTTGGTTATTTAAGATAGCTACTCACAAGATGCTATCCATTGTTAAGCAATTCCCTGTTTTACCTGCTACTGATATTGGTTGGAAGAATACTTTCCGTAGAATAATCTATGAGATAATCCCCAATCGTAGGTATACCGATGGAGTAATAGTACTGGTCAGGGGCATATATGAGTCTTGTAGGCAACTAGGAGTTAATTTCAGGGAGGTCGAGTTGGGGGATTGGCTTATGTTCCAACAAGTTGAAAAGGAGTACCTAGTAAGAAACATAACACTAAAACAAGACTACGAATTCCACATAACAACAGTAGACTTCAATGGTAATTCGGAAAGGATAGTAATTAAACCATCAATACCGAAGAACTATAAGTTACTGTTAGACAGGATTCTTGAAGAGAAACAGAAACATACAGCTAGAGTCGTAATCAAGGACTATGGTGTTAGGAAGAATAAGTTGTGGATTCATGGAGAAATACAGCTAACAATACCTCTAAACTTATACTACAAGCACATGACTAGGTATAGGAGAAACTATGGCAAACTCTACGGTGGAATAGATGTTAATGTTGATAGGATTAACCTAGCTATAGTGGATAAGTACGGTAGATTAAGAGATACTAAGACATTCTGGTTCGAAGAAGCATCCAGAAAAGGTTACCCTAGAAGGAAAGCTAGAATACTAGTTGGCATGTCCGTACATGAGATGCTGAAGTATGCTTATCATCATGGAGTTAAAACCCTGTTCCTTGAAAATCCAGAAGTTTTAGGAAGACTCAGACTATTATGGGCTAGAAATGGTAGGAGATTGCGTAAAAACTATAACTGGAAGGTAACAGTTTTCCGCAGCTCAACAATAGAAATGATAGCAATGAAAGCACCACTATACTCTATCAACATAAAATATGTGAACCCTAAAGGTACAACACATTCAAAAGAACACGATTATATAATGAGAAAATATGGTCTAGGTAGGCATTTGGCATCAGCTTACCTAATAGTGTTGAAGGGCATAAGAAGACACACTATGATACAGAAAGTTACAATCTAACGTTTCTGCTCCCGTGGTCCAGGGTTCAAATCTCCGCGACCCCATTAAATAAACCCTTATACTTGCCCCTCTATACTCCTAATCGGCACAAGTTGACATGTTATATCACTACTTTTAGATCGACGTACTGAGGCTCTTCCCTGATCCGAATGCGGGTTTGTAATTGTATTGTAGTTGAGGAGACTAACTCTAGATAAAGCATATTTCTCATGTAGATCTCTACTTCCTTGCTAATGTATATGAAGCTAAGTTTTCGTGAAGCTTTAGTGTGAAGATTAGATACATCTTGGTATCGTAGAGAAGTTTCTCGAACTTGGTGAAACTAGATTATTTCTAAATATTGGATGTGATATCGGTAGAGTTGCTAAGGAACTCCGTGAACTCGGCTTTGAGGTTCTATGCCTCGACATATTTAGCGAGACGTGCATCTATGTTTGTAAGAAACGTGGTTTAGATGTTCTGCAAAATGATATGCTCACTATTCCTCTTGGGAGCAGCGTTGTTGATACAGCTTACAGCTTGTTGGTAACTCTTAACAATGCGGATAATTTACGAAGTTTAGAAAGGGCACTTAAGGGAGGTTCACCACGTGTTGAGAGAGTATGGAATCTATGTAACTAACTTAGAACTGCTTAGATGTATGTGATGAGTGAAGCATTGTGAACGGGAGCTCTAATTGCAGAGCCCTCCACGTAGTCGGGGCTATTAAGGATGAGTACTTCGTAGAGTCCCTAGAGCTCAAATGCAGTAACGGAGTACGTTGTACTTGCCAAAACAAAGAAGTTCTCGAGGAAATAGCTGGAGAAATCCGGTTTTAAGCATGTGGTTTTCTTAAAGCAGTTCACTTTACAACAGTTAGGTAGTCTAAGAGGAAAAATATTCGCAGTACTAGTCAAGTAAGCCTAACGCTACTTATTAAAGAGAACAAGCTTCTTCAGCGCGCAAGGAATTTTAACCTAGGTACTTATGTAGCTTCGAGGATAGGTACGCTGTCACCACTGTGATTTTATCGTTTTCTCGCCTATAGATCACGATGATCACTTTGTTGTCTATCTTTTTTACGCATCTATAAACTCCTTCTAGCTCTTCACTTTTATCCGGCTTTTGAATACATAGAACTATTAATTCCTTACCTATTCCTCTCTGACGCATTCTCTCAAGAGCATGTAAGCTATAAATTATCCTCACACCATAGCCACCAGAGTTTCAGGGCCTTCCTTTAATAGCTTCAGTAGGTCTAGCCTACGTTTTGAAACCCATAATATCTCGATCCCTATTACCTCATTACTCTCATTAAAATCGACTATTATGCCGGGTGCAACTTCATCGGATTCAACAATTCTTCCATCTCTTAAACGTATGTAGAGAGCATCTACACTTTTGTCGTACTTAACATGAAACTCCACTGGCACATTCATACCCACGATACAATAAGGACTTAAGGCAAATATAGCTTGCCGTTAAGATTCATTTATATATGGGGTCTAAGCATTTTAAAATACTAAATAATTTACTTCCATTACTAGACTTAACTCCTCTTACGTTTCTCTGCCATAGCAATTCTTCCTTATCAAATATATATTTAAATTGCTATTAACCTCTTCAATAATTTTGCTGATGTATTTCAGGTGAAGATTTTGTGTAGCAACTCTTAGGCATAGTTGTTATGCCATCCATGAGTTAATAGTATATTTGAATTCAATTAAGAATTCGTATTTACTATCATACTATTTCAGCTACATAACAGTTATGTAGCTTATGTCATATGGCTGGAGCCCCTGCGGTCCGGGATTTAAATCCCCGCAGCCCCATTACCTTAATTTATATGGGATCTAACACCTATCTCCTTAGCTCGGATTGATATGTTATATCACCATGTTCAGATTGTTTCATCAAATCAAGAATATGTTCTGAATTCTCTAGTTGAGGGTGGTTTTTCTCTGTTGCTATGAGGTCCATCAATTTGGGAAGCATATCCAATGACTTGTAGTACAAGGTGTTTGATCGCCTGTGATACGTAAGAAAGGTAGGTCCAGGGAGTTTAGGCATGTCACCAGCACTAGCAAACATGGTAAATAATAGGAAGAGAAGAGTTAACGGGTAGCTTACTGAAGAGGATGCTATCGCTACCTCCTACCATAGCCTTAATGGTTAATCAAGTCTCGCGCATTTCTTGAAGAACCGGGTCTTGAAGGTGATATAAGCTTTAACGCGTTCATGCAGAGGGCTCACCGTGCACGTCCAAATTAAATTAACTTTGCCGAAGCAAAAGCAGGTTTTGACGAGTTACCCTTGCTTAATGACTATGTCACCTACCCTAACCCCTACATCCTCAGCTACTACTGGGCATTTAGCTATTAGGAGGAAGTACACTCCTTCCACGTCGCTTAGGTCTTCGTAGTTTCCTTGCCCCTTGGATATTACTAAGTCGTGGTTCCTTATCCACGACAGTACCTCAGATGAGGAAAGCTCAGGTCCTGTGCCAGGCCTACCGCTTGACACTTTCTTGAGCTCTATGTTTGGTAACTTGTCTAGGCCTACGTAGAGGGCATCTTCTATCGTGGCATCGTTGATCACCGGACCCCCTTTAACGACGAAGAATATCTTCTTGAAGGGCTTTCCTCTAACTCTGATCATCTCCTCTATTAAGAGCTTATCGAAGACAATCTCTCCCGCGTTGTCAGCGAAGTACAGGAGGGTTTTCGCACCCAGTACTTCCTTCCTTAACCTACTGTAGTCGTCTATGGCTGGCTTCTGCTTTAAGACCTTCTCGATCGTTGCCCTTAGATCGTAGGTCTCGACGGCAACAAAATCAATTATGTTTCCTGCTATAGCCACTTTAATGGCAGCCCTTAATGAATCCTCATGCGAAGCTATTAGGGATTTAACCTCGTCCACCATTGCCATGGCCTCATCGTTGCTTGCCCTCTTGACGTCCTTGTATGGATCGTCAACACCCGTTAACTTCTCGATTAATTCAGCAACCCTTGAAGCTCTAACGAGTTGCGGCGGAGTACCGACCCACGCCATCTCGATTAAGCGATGCATCACCCTACGTAGTACTTCCTCCTGCACCTTCGGATCGTTTGTCGCTAGCCTAACTGCCTCGAGTGCCTGCTTAGCTATACATATCACACAGTCTAACCTAAGCTTCATGCGGCTTAAGCCACCAATAAGAGTACTATATCACACCGTATTATAGGTTTTTGAAATCTGAGACTTAAGGAAACAATAATTTCTTTATATGTATAGCTAGTTCTTTAGGTTTAGGCGATGGTACTATCAGCAATCATATTGCTGGAACGACGGCTTCCTCTTCTACTTAGCAGAAGGTGTTATTGAATAAGTAGGACATAACCCTAGATGAGCACTCCACCAGGCCATGAATGCGGAATTCATTATTTACCTCCCTACTTCAAAAGTAAATATGTTAAGCTTACTGTCCCTACGGTTATGAAAATTAATCCTATGATTCTTGTTAGTTTTTCCAATCTTACTTTAACATATTTAGAAAAAATCAACACTGTTAGCATGTTTAACGCGAAGTACCCTAAAACACTGCCGATAAGCACATTTAATATCGATGAAAAACTTAAGGCCATAGCTAGGATAGATAACTGAGTTTTGTCTCCTAGTTCCGAAGTGAAAACAAGTATGAATACTGGAACAGCGCTTTCGTACACTATTTGCCTGGTTTCCCTAGGTTTAAATTTTAAGTAGAATAGTCCAAACAATATGAAAAGTATAGAAGACACTATGAGCAATATTTGCTGTTCAATTATAAGCCGTAATATGTATGCGCACAGAACAACTACAATATTAGCTAAAGTAAATGCTAAGGTAGAAACTAAAACTATAGGTAATGGTTTCTTAGAGAGTAATGCTAGTGAAACTGTCGCCAACATAGTCTTATCTGCGAACTCAGCTAGGAAAATTACAGTAAATGCTGCTAATATTTCGTGAATGCTTGCCAACATGGTTTTCAGATTGTCCATATTGAGTTTTAAATATAAAAATTTCTATAATCCCACGAGCTCGTTTCTTTTAACGTAAGAGAAAGTTAATGGGGAAGAAACATAGTCATGGATAAGTGTTGTCCACGAGTAGTTTTCATAGACTTAGATGGTACAATATGGGACTATTTAGACGTATCAGCGTTAAAACCTCCATTTCAGAAGGTAGGTGAAGATACTCTAATTGATAGGCTCGGTTCTAGATTAACAGTGCTTCCAGATGTTCGTGATTTCCTTAAATGGCTAAAAGAATACAATATTGTGATAACTGTTTTGAGCTGGAACATGTTTTCTATAGCATATTCTGCTTTAAGGAAGTTAAATTTAGTTAAATACTTTGACCTACTATATATCGAGCCCCACTCTCACAAAGGCTACATGATGAAGAGAGCATTAAAAGAAATAAGTAGGAGATTAGGTGTTGAAGTTTCACCATGCGAAGTAGTTTATGTTGATGATAGAGATATTCACTTAGAAGAAATAAGGAGGCTTGTAGGAGATGTTATCTTCATAGAAATGTGGAAGGACGTAACATCATACAATGAGCTTAAACATAGGATAAAACATTTACTTGAAAAATGTTCCCAATAAATAGCATGGTGAATAATTTAATGGTAGAGGTTAGGGTTTGCGGGCTAGACCTAGCGGGGAAAGAGAAAAACCCTAGCGGTATAGCTTTCATAGTAAACGGTGTTTTAAAGGAGTACATGCTACTACACTCTAATGAGGAAATAGTTTCTAAAATTATCGAGAAGAAGGTAAGCGTTGTAGCTATAGATGCTCCACTATCACATGCTAAAGGTTATAGGAAAATAGACTTAAAAATGATTAAGAAAGGGTTTAAACTACTACCTCCAGGATGGAGGAGTATGAAGCTTCTTGTTGAACGAGCGGTGAAGATAAAGAACTTACTTGAGAAGAAGAAAATAACCGTTATTGAAACTCACCCTTTAAGCGCATACAAGAACACTGGTGTAAGCGATCTTAGAAGTGCGCTTAAACATTTTATTAACCTTCGAGAAGTAGATGTTAGAAAACTGCCTAAGGACATTATTGACGCAATAATATGTGCTGCCGTGGCTTGGGCCTACGTGATTGGCGAAGTCGAGGTTGTAAGCGATGTTGATGGAAAAATATTTTTGCTAAAGAAAATACGCTAAAATTCCGGTATAGCCTTCAGTATCATACCTTCTAGTGTTATTGGTTTAAGTTTTAGTGAGAGAGAATATGCTTGAGAAAGTTTTACTGAAGATTCAGCATATATTGTGTATAGCGGATCTCCTTTTTTTACCTTATCCCCTGCTTTAACATGTATTCTAACTCCAGCTCCTTTGTCGAAAGGTGCTCCTGCAGTTCTGGCTATGAGGGTTAGAGCTACGTTATCTACATGGGTTACGTAAGCATCTGTTGGTGCATCAAACGTTATGCTTTTATTACCTATAGGAAGCTCTTCTGGTTTTACATTTGGATTTCCTCCTTGTGCTTCAACAATCTCCTTAAATTTCTCGTATGTTCTGCCACTGTAGAATATTTGCTTAGCAAGCTCTATTCCTTCACCTCTTCTGGCTTTTCCAGCTAATTCGAAAACTAAGCCTGCTATTCCTAGAGCTTTTTCAACAAGACTTCCAGGACCTTTTCTTTTAATCATAGTTTCTAAAGCCTCCTTAGCCTCTAAAGCTGGTCCTATATAGTACCCTACTGGTTGTCCACCGTATGTTATAGCGCATTTAGCTTTTATGCCAAGCCTATTTGTTTGTTCTAGGAAGAGCGATGCTAGTTTTTCTGCTTTACTCATGCTCTCGACTTTAGCTCCCTTACCTACAGGTATGTCTATTACGAGGTATGAAACGCTCATAGCTAATTTCTTAGATAATATGCTTGCAACCATTTGTGATGGTGGATCTATCATAAGCCTGTGTTCAACGTGAATGAATATATCATCTGCAGGAGCAAGATCTAGTGCGCCTCCCCATGCTAGAACACCTTTGGTCTTAGTTGCAATTTCCTTAATCTCAGTTGGGGTAAAATCTACTTTAGCAAAAACCTCCATCGTATCCGCTGTCCCAGCAGGACTTGTTATTGCCCTACTACTCGTTTTAGGTATTAGAAGACCGGCTGCAGCAACTGTGGGAACTGCAATTAAAGCTACCTTAGAATTTCCAGGGACACCACCTATGCTATGCTCATCGTAGACTGGTTCTTCAAATTCTATCTTCGACCCGGTATCTACCATAGCTCTAATTAGGGACTCAAGCTCATCAGAGCTCATACCTGAAAAGTGTTCTGAAAGCAAGAAGGCAGCCATTTCAACGTCTCCGATGTTGCCGTCTACGACATCCTTTATTATGGCTCTAATTTCTTCAGGTGAAAGCTTAGCGCCGCCTAGCTTCTTTAGAATGTATTTAACAGATAACGGTTGTGTTATTATTTTTACGCCAACCTTGTCTCCTTCATGTACTTTAAGTTCGTCAGCTAAAGTCTTAGGTATACCTATATGACCTGGAGGAATAACAGTCTCTGAAACAAAGACTGCTGCTGTTCTTGACCTATTACCAAAGGTTATTCTGACCCTATCATAGGGTTTAATAGTTCTCTTAACAGCATCTGATATATTTATTAAAACCGTTCTAAACTTGCCGGTATCCATGTCAAGGATTTTAACCGTCATCACCATGCCAGGAACTTCCATTACCACATGCCTCTAACAGCACTATTCAAGTTAAGTAAGATTAAACATAGATGGCAATAGTATAGTTTATGTTTCGCAGTATTTCACTTTAACCCATATCACCAACCTATCTTATTGAGGAAATAGTAAATACGGTTCATGTACGTTTAGAAAACGAATACTTTATGTATCACCCCTGTTACATCATATTACAACAACGCCAAGTAGCCGGAACTTAGGTGGACATATTATGGAATTCTGTCCAAAATGCGGAGGCCTGATGATGCCTCGTAGAAGTGGCGGTAAGGTTGTTTTAGTTTGTATTAGTTGCGGATTTACCAGAGAAACAAGCAGTAAAGAAAGCTCCTACGTATTTAGGAAAAGAATAGAGCATACCGAGAAAGAGAAAATGATTGTTATCGACGAATCTGTTAGACTACCTAGGATAGCGTCAATAGCTAAAGGTGTTGAATGCCCAAAGTGTGGAAATAGAGAAGCATATGTCTGGATGATGCAAACAAGAGCCGCAGACGAGCCACCAACAAGGTTCTACAGATGCACAAAATGCGGTCATACATGGAGAGAATATGAGTAAGTTTTGGTAGCCGGGCGGGGATTCGAACCCCGGTCACGGGGGCTCTTCTAGCGGCTACCGCCCCATGACGTATATTACTTGTAAAGATATTTTTAAATTTTCTTCGAAATTACCTATGTTGTGGATGCCAATGCCCGATGGGTTTTATCATGGTGATGTAGAAAAGAGAAATTGGGGTTATCTTATAGGCTTTTACCTAGGCGATGGTAACATATATGTTGATAAGAAGCGCTACGATTATAGAGTAAGGTTTTTCTTGAATCCTGCAGAAAGAAAAACTTTGAGCAGACTTGTTGATTTACTACATCAATATGGATTGAATTGTAACGTCTTTAAACAAGGCAGCGAATTAGTTATATCAGTTCGTAGCAAATGCTTTTTATATAAGTTAATAGATGCTGTTAAAGAATTACTACATGATATCAATGGATTTGATAAAGAATTTCTGTTAGGGTTTCTAGCTGGGCTTATAGACTCTGATGGTAATGTAGAAAGAAGGAGAAGGTACTTCTGTGTTTCAATAACTAACAAAAACAAGTTATTAATAAATGCTGCAAGAAAAGCTTGTATGGTATTGGGGTTCAAGTATAGTGTGAACAATAATCGTTCAAGATGTCGTTAATTTATCTTTAATAAAATGGATGCTCTGTCGTTCTCTATTAAGGTGCTGGAAGAGTTTAGAAAAAGAAAAGAGGAGGCGGGGCGGTAGCCGCTATCCAAAGCCCCGCATCCTTGACCGCTAGACGACCCGGCTATTCCAGTGGTTACCCATGTATGGGCTTCCCCTTCATCCCTTCTTGGGTTTGCATCTGGTTAGGGGCTTTCAGGGCTTCCACAAAGCCACCGGAGCCCCACATCTCGAATTAAGAACTTCAAAGGGAAACCTTATAAACTTTGCTAAGCTAACGCAAACTCAAAAAACCATCCAAGCACCTAAACAAGCGAACAGTCTTAGTATTGGATATGTTTGGTTTTTAAGAGTAACCCATTTGTTTATTCTTCAGGGGCGATTGTTTTAATAGTTTCTTAACTATACATGCTAGTAGGAGAATTAGCCCATGATAATTCATTGGGTAACAAAACTCGCCGACAAAATAGTGAAGGAACGAGGCTACAAGGTAACTGTAGCTTCGGGCATAACTACAAGTGGACCTCCGCATTTGGGAACAGTATGTGAATTCCTTTACCCATGGGCTTTAGTCAAGGAACTTAAGAGAAGAGGTGTAGAAACATACTTTATATTTGTTGGAGATATTATGGACGCTTTTGACAGTATACCATTAACTCTGAAAAAGTATGAGAGAGAATTAAAGCTGCATTTAGGGAAACCCCTATGTAGGGTTCCAGATCCTTATGGATGCCATGGTAGCTATGGTGAACACTTTCTCAGCGAAGTAGAGAAGGTAATGGAAGAATTCAATGTAACGCTTGATGAAATTGTAGGCTCTAATACTCTCTACGAAAGAGGGTACTATGACAAATACTTGAAACTGTTCATTGAAAAATTCGATTACGTGAAAAGAATTCTAGAGGAAACATCACTAAGAAAGCTTCCGGAGAATTGGAAGGACATAGTATTGCCTATTTGCAAGAAATGCGGTAAAATAGCAACTACTAGAGTATTAGAGTTCGACACTAAAAATAATAGAATACGATACATTTGTGATAAAGACATAGGTTATACTAAAGGATGCGGATACAAAGGCTATGTTACTATAGATTCTCATGAATGGAAACTTGCTTGGAGACTTGACTGGCCAAGTAGACAAGATTTCTTAAAAGTAGATGTTGAAGGAGCAGGTGTAGATCACCACACTCGCGGAGGCAGCTGGGACACAGCCGTAGCTATTCATGAAAAAGTTTTCGGTAAAAAACCGCCCATAGGGTTTAAATACGGGTTCATCTTGATCCATGGTAGGAAAATGAGCAAAAGCAAGGGTCTTGGAGACTTAAAATATGTTCTATCGCTTGTCCCTCCGGAAATATTGAAATATTTTCTGTTTAAAGGAAGTTTAGAGGAAAATAAGAACTTTAAGGACGATGCACGTTTCCTTCTAAGACTTTATGAAGAATTCAAGCAGGTAGGGCTCTTAATTGAAAGAAGAGTTGAAGTAAAGGACCCTGCTCTTGCAAAGAAAGTGTACGCTTACACCTTAGCTACAGACGTAAGCAAAGCTGTTTTCCACATAAGCTTTGCTGATATTCTTGTCCTTTACCAGATATACAAGAATTGGGAACATGTAAAGAGAAAACTAGGATACCCGGAGGAAGTAGAAAGACTATCCAAGTATATTGGAAACTGGATAAACTTCGGCATTGTACCTAAAGAATATCTTATAGAGTTTAAGCCAACACCAATAAAAGAGTACAGAGAAGTAGTAAAGGAGTTCGCTCAAGCACTTAATCCTAGCATGAGAGATGTTGATGTTCATAACTTAGTATATGAAGTTGCAAGAAAGTTCAATGTAAACCCTAAAGATTTATTCAAAATACTGTATACTGCTTTACTAGGCCAGCCGCGAGGACCAAGACTCGGTAGGTTAATTGTTGCTCTAGGCATTGAGAAGGTAAAGGAAACATTACTTAAGCTAATATGAGATATAGGATCTTGATGTACCATACCTTTACGAGAAAAGTTTATATACCCCTACACCTAACAGTGCATAAGGCGGAGGGAGGAATTCTATATAAATTTAACTCATATAGGTTTAGAGGCGAGTAATTATGGGTACACCAGAGTTTAGATTAAGGAAAAGGAAGAGTACACCTTACAGTTACGATGAATTATTTAAATGTCCGGTATGTGGAAGTAACAACATAATTTACGATCCTGAAAGAGGACAATACGTTTGTGCTGAATGCGGAACAGTTTTAAGTGAAAAAGCTGTCGATCAGGGTCCTGAATGGAGAGCTTTTACACCTGAGGAAAGAGAGAAGAGAAGTCGTGTTGGTTCACCTCTTACACAAACTGTTCATGATAAAGGCCTCTCAACCATTATTGATTGGCGTGACCGTGATGCTTTTGGTAGACATTTAGAGCCTAGAAGGAGACTCGAAATCCTACGTTGGAGAAAATGGCAAATTAGAGCCAGAATTCAGTCAAGTATTGATAGGAATTTAGCCCAGGCAATGAATGAGCTAGATAGAATAGCTTCACAACTAGGATTGCCAAGAAATGTCAGGGAAGAAGCAGCAGTAATCTATAGGAAAGCCGTTGAAAAAGGTCTCGTAAGAGGTAGAAGCATAGAATCAGTCGTAGCAGCAGCAATATATGCAGCATGTAGGAGACTCAAAATACCTAGAACATTAGATGAAATAGTGAAATACACTAAAGTCGGCAGAAAAGATGTAGCAAGATGTTATAGGTTATTGCTGAGAGAGCTAGAATTAAGAGTGCCCATAGCAGACCCTATAGACTACGTGCCAAGAATAGGAGCACTGCTTGGTTTAAGCGGTAGTGTAATGAAAAGAGCAGCTGAAATATTGAAGAAAGCAGAGGAGAAAGGAATAACAGCAGGAAAGGATCCAGCAGGTTTAGCTGCTGCAGCAATATACATAGCCTCCTTACTTGAAGATGAAAGAAGAACACAAAAGGAAATAGCTCAAGTAGCTGGAGTAACTGAAGTTACTGTAAGAAACAGGTACAAAGAACTGGTTAGAGAACTTAGAGTACCGTTACCACCACAATAAACTTAATTTTTATTGAAATGAAAAAATAATTATTGTTATTTTTAATCCACTATTAGAATGTTTTCTTCCGGAAACCCCATTTCCATCAGAAGTTCTTTAACGCGTTCTTTGTGGTTTCCTTGGAGCTCTATTCTTCCATTCTTTGCTGTTCCACCGCATGCAAGTTTAGATTTGAGCTTTGCAGCCATTTCTTTTAAGTTTATTGAGGGATCATCCAAACCCTCGATGATTGTTACTTCTCGTCCCCATTTTCTTCGCTCAACCCTTATCCTTATCAGCATTTCCTCTTTCGCTATTTCTCTGAAAAGTTCTGGAGGTAAACCACCGCCAAATTCAAATTGAAACATTCTCTTGAACCATCCACCTTTAGGTATTTCCAGTTTCAAAAGAAATACATATATTAAAGAACTTATAAACTTTTATAACCACAATAGACATTAAGTATCGAAATGGGGCTGAAAAGTTTATGTCCATAACTGTGAAGTATAAATGCGCTAACTGTGGAAGAATAATAGATGCGAAAGACCTAGACATACTGCCTGGAATTAGATGCAGCTACTGTGGGAGTAAAGTACTTTACAAAATTAGGCCTCCTAAAATTAAAAGGGTTAAAGCAATTTAGAGCGTGTTCTATGATAGGTTACAATCTCCATAATTAACTTAGCTGCTAAAATACTTGTAATATCGTTAACATCATAGCTAGGCGTTATTTCGTTAATATCCAGCCCTACGAGTTTATCGTTTACAATATAACTTAAGATGTCTAGAACTAATGTGGGTGTTAAACCCTCAGGCTCGGGATTACCAACAGCTGGCGCAAATGATGGGTCGAAAACATCCATGTCTATTGTTAAATAGATCTTGTCACAATCTCTAAGAAATTTAAGAACCATATTTACAGTTTTAGAAGCGCCATGTTTAAGAACAACGTATGCAGGTAAGTATTCTACACCTTTCTGCTTAACTAAGCTAGCTTCCTCATTACAAAACGCTCTAACACCTACAAAGAACATGTTTCTTAACCCTATCATTTCACTGACTCTGCGCATAACAGTTGCATGACACATTCTAGAACCTAAATATTCATGCCTCAGATCGAAGTGAGCGTCAAAAACCACAATACAGGGTTTAAACACTTTGAGGACTTTAATTACGGGGTATGCTATTGTGTGCTCCCCACCAATAATTATAGGTATTTTACCGTCTAAAACAATGCTTTTAAGAACTTCCTCAACTCTATAAAATGTTCTCTCTAAGTCTCCCGGCGCAATGACAACATCTCCTAGGTCATGTACAGGGCTTCCTTCGTAATCCATGTTTACTCTTAAAGAAAATGTTTCCAAAGCTTCCGAAACTTCTCTTACTCTACAAGGGGCAAGCCTATAACCTGACCTGAAAGTACCTGTTTCATCTAAGGGAACCCCCAATACAACATATTTAGCTTTATCATACGGTATGCTGTAGCCTCCGAAAGCCCTAATAGGTTCTTGCACATATAACATAGCTTTAGAGTCAAACACTCTTAATCCCTAAGATATGTTTAAAGCCGAGATAAACACATAAGTATTTTTACCCGTAACATGTTGATTGATGTGTGAGGCTGAGTTTTAGCCTTGAGCAAGGAAAAAGATCTCTATGAAAAAATAGTTGAACTAGCTGCTAGAAGGGGCTTCTTCTGGAGATCCTATGAAATATATGGAGGCGTAGCTGGTTTTGTTGACTTAGGCCCATTAGGTGTTGTTCTAAAGAAAAATATTGAAGAAAAATGGAGAGAATGGTTTATACTGAAACATCAAGACTTCATAGTTGAAATAGAAACCCCCGTAATAACACCCAGAGCCGTTCTTGAAGCTAGCGGACACTTAGAGCACTTCACAGATCCTATTGTTGAGTGCAAGAAGTGCGGTAGGAAATTCAGGGCAGACCATTTAATAGAAGATGAAACAGGAGCATCTGTTGAAGGATTAAAACCGTATGAGTTATCGAGGATTATAAAGGAGAAAAACATTAAATGCCCTATGTGCGGAGGTAATTTAGGCGAAGTTAAAGAGTTCTGTTTGCTCTTCCAAACAACTATTGGACCCTACAGTGAAAATATTGGTTTCTTAAGACCGGAAGCTGCCCAGGGAATGTTCACCTCATTTAAGAGAGTATATGAGGCTATGAGAAGTAAATTACCCTTAGGCATTGGGCAAATTGGAAGAGTTGGTAGAAACGAAATATCCCCAAGACAGGGAGTTATAAGGCTAAGAGAATTTACAATAATGGAGGTAGAGTTCTTCTTTGACCCTGAAGAACCTTCATGCCCTTTACTGCCCGAGGTAGAAAATGATGAACTAAGAATAATTACTGGAGAGCTAAAGAAGAAAGGCAAAAAAGAACCCATAGTTGTGTCAGTAAAGGAGGGATTGGAAAAGGGGTTGATTGTAAATGAGTGGCTTGCGTACTTTCTCGCCATAGGTCAAAAATTCGTGAAGGATCTAGGTATTCCACCTGAAAAACAGGTCTTCGAAGAAAAACTGCCTCATGAGAGAGCCCACTACTCAACTCAAACCTTTGATCAGCTTGTTAAAGTGTCTCGCTGGGGCTGGATTGAAGTCGCAGGCCACTCATATAGAGGAAAATATGATCTTTCAAGACACATAGCTTACAGTCATAGAGACTTGACAGTGTACAAGCAGTTCAAGGAGCCTAAAGTAATAAAAGTTGAGGAATTAGAAATAGATGTTGATAAGCTAAAGGAGTTTTATGAAGAGCATGCAGCAAAAATCATTAAGGCGTTTTCAGAATCTGATAAAAACATACTTTTAAGAGAACTAGAAAGTAAAGGATACTTAAGTATTGCAGGATTTAAGATACCTAAAGAATTTTTCAAGGTAAAAACCACTTCGAAAAAAGCTAAAGGTAAAAGATTTGTACCTCACGTTGTTGAACCATCGTTTGGTGCAGAAAGACTCCTCTATGCGACATTAGAGTATGCATATAGTGTGAAGGATGGAAGAGTTATACTTAAATTACCGAAAGATATAGCACCAATAAGTGTAGCTGTTTTCCCGCTTGTTAGCAAAGAACCTATAGTGAAAATGGCTAAGAAAATATACGAAGACCTTAAATCTATGAAACTAAGAGTACTTTACGATGTTTCTGGAAGCATAGGAAGAAGATATGCAAGAGCCGATGAAATAGGAATACCATTAGCAATAACTGTAGACTATAGATCAATAGAGGACGATACTATAACGTTAAGAGACAGAGACACATGGAGACAGGTACGAGTAAAACGTGAGGAAGCATATAGGAAAATACCATTATATATAAAAGGCGAAATATCTTTTGAACAACTGGGAGAACCTCTGTAATAAAAATCAAGGGCAAGGTGTAGAGTTTTGAGTAGAGAGGAAAAAAGAGAGAAAATAGATATAAAAGCATTAGTGTCCATAATACCCCCGGCAAGCAGCTTGGCTAAAGAAAAACCTAGAAAGGAAAGAAGAATTCGCGTAAGAACAAGCGAAAACGTAAAACAGGGATTTGCGAAAATAAATCCAAAACTAGCTGAAACGCTCAGTATAAAAGATAAATTGGAAATAGTTGTAGCTAGGAAAAAGAAGTTAAGATTAACTATAATTATAGATGAAAACATAAGTGAAAATGAAGTATGGTGCAATGCTGAACAACTTAGAGAGGAAGGTATTGCAGACAACAGCATAGCAACCGTTAGAGCAGCGTAAAAAGCGAATGTAATGTGGAATTCATGTTTAACAGTTACTTTAAATTATTAAAGCTTTATAGTAGGTTAGAATCAGCCATAGAAACCCATTCTAAGAAGCTGAAGTCCCTTAAAAGGCTAATTAAGGAATATTTAAGAGAGAAAAGTGATGTTGCTTTAAGAAAAACCATTAGTAATATAGAACAGCTAGAGTATGAACGAAAAATAATTGAGAACATATTAATGGAATATTCAAAAATACCTATCAGTGCTAATTATCTTAAAAATGATACTGAAATAAAAAATACTTTAAAAACATTAGATGACATACATGCACTACTAGATTACTTTAGCACCGTTGCTCTTAGAACGGAGTACATGTTACTACGACTTCTAGAAAAAATATCTCACGAAGATTATCTAATAAATCAGTATACTGACTTGATTAAACACAACAAAGAGCATATAAGGAACCTTAAAAGAAAATCAAGCGTTTTTCTAAACGAATTAGAGAGTAAGGTAAAGGAGTTAATAGGGACAGTGGAAGATAAGGAGTTTGTTGAGGACTTTCTAAGAGATCTCTCATTTTCTCTTAAGTGCTCTTAATCTTACATTACTTAGGACTTTAACTACTTCTCCCATAACTAATCTATCACTTATAACATTACTTATTTTCACCAATGCTTTAAACCCGTAGTACCTTCTAGCATTCTTAACTAAAATTACAGGTCCATGTGGTAGAGTGTAAGCTACATTATACTCAGTATTTTTAGCGTATGGATTAACTATTACTGCTGTAACTGTTTTACCGATAAGCTGCTTCTTAAATTTCATATTCATTTTCCGGGCTTCCTCCACTATTGCTCTACTCAACCTATCTACTTTAGCTGAGGGTGGACTTGGATATTTCTCAAAAGCTGTTCCAGGAATAGGAGTAAATTTATACACGGTATATTTCTCCACATATTTTCCTAGAATATCCATAACCTCTAATGTTTTTTTAACGGTTTCAATATTTTGCCCAGGAAGTCCATGTATAAAGTAAACATAGGGTTTTAAACCGTACTTCCTGAGTAATTTAGTCGCTTCGATAACGTCCTTGGGCGTAGATGGTCTACCTATGAGAATAGCGTGATTTATGGAACCTGTTTCACAACCTATATGTATAGGCGATCCTTTAAAGTATTCTCCAAGAAGCTTAGCAGTAGTCTCGTTAACTAAGGATGCTTTTGTATTTTCAAGAAACACATGTACTTCATTTTTCGAAACTTCATCAATATTAAATATTCCGTTAAATAGTTTTCTAAGCCACTCAATGTTGGGTGGAGGGTGTTTAGGGTCTGTGAGAGGAGCAGGTTCTACAAGTACATCCCTACCATAATCTAAGATGTCTGAAGCGCTAAGAACTATCCTTGTAACGCCATACCTTACCATGTCCTTTATCTCTTCTATGATAGCTTCAGGATTTCTTGATCTAGAAGGACCATAGAGTGCAGGAACAGAGCAATATCCGCATCCTGGGGGAACATTAAGTGGACACGTTAACCGTTCTAACATAGATCCTTTGAAGCACGCTGAACATTCTTTACAACCACCTTTTTCCTTAGTAACTATTAAGGGTCTGTGAAAGTTACTGCATCCCCTTACAACTTCAACATATACTCTATAAGCCCAATACTGTTCATATCCTGTTATTGACCGTGTAGATGGTTTATACTGGTTCAGCTCATTTCTCTTAAGAAAATCCCTACGACCTGTGAAGACTATTTCACCTTTACGTTTGAAAACAACACCTTTAACGTTGGCAAGCTCATCTAATGATGGAACCTCTGCATCTTTTAATCCCAGCTCTAATAGTTCATCTAACGTTTTTTCAGCTTCACCATAAACTGCTACGTTAAATTCCAATTCCTTTAAGCTATAGTACCCAAAAACTATAGGCCCTCCAAGTATTATAGGTCCTTTCCCATATTTCTTCCAGTATTTAATAGCCATCATTACCGCTTGTTTATCGGTGCTCATAGCACTTAGCAAGAGCATATCATAGGTTCTTACTTTATGCTTAAGTCTTAGAAATTCTTCAATAGGCTTTACATAGACGTATACTTTGTGTTTCTCTAATACGCCAGCAACGCTTCTCGGACCGGCACCTATGACGTCAACTGTTGAAAGTCTTTTACCTTTAACCCTACCTAAGCAGTCCACAATTATCGCTCTAGTCATGAAGCATACTCTCAGGATTACACTAGGTCACATTGTTTTCTTCAACTATGCTCTGGTTTAGCTAACTTTTAAATACTTGTATCTCTTTAACACATTTTGCTGGTAATACCGGAGATCCCCTCAGATACTCCTAGCTGAGCTGATGAAGAAATGACAGCATACTATGATCCATCAAAAATAGGTGTTCAGGAAAGTTTAGCAGAAATGACTGCTATTGAACTACTTCAGTCTCTCGTAAGAAATGGTTTTGATTGCGTTAAAGAAACATATTCTCTAATTGATGCACTATCTCAAAGAAAGTTAGAGGTAATTAAGGCAAAATACCAACATGTCTTAATGTTTAAAGGGAAAACAGAAGAATCACGGTCTACTATACTACAGTACCTCGTTAGAACAACACCTACGCTAACGCATAAGGATTCTTTTAGAAATATAGCCTACAATATAGAACGAGTATCACAGCTAATGTCAGGTCTAGCTAATAGGCTAGCTATAATGGCCAACAACAATGTTGAAGTTCCTCAGGAACTCACAGAAAAGCTAAAAGACTTCTCAAAGAGATTTCTCGAAGAATACGATGCCATGCGCCAGGGTATAATGATGTTAAATATAAATCCGAAGGTGACTGTTGAACATGCTAAAAACGCCATAAAAATAGAAGATGAACTTGATGAGAGATATAGGCTCTTCACATTTACATTATACGAGAAGTACAGCTCTAACATAATGCTCGTACTCTTCCTAAAAGAAATAATAGATATTGTTGAAGATTCCGCAGATCTAGTTAAGGAAGCAGCTGAGGAACTTATGTACTTGGCAATGCACAAAATATCTTAGCCTTATAGGTTTCTATAATGAATAAAGAACCTATTAAAGGATATTTGATCGGAATTAAGGTCATAGTATGGGACCATAATGAAGCATGTAAATTATATAATTTAGGTTTCTACGGGAAACCTTTAGGTTTAAGAAAACCCAAGAAAATAGATTTCAAATCTCCTCTAGTGTTATCTATAATAGAAGCATTGTATTTATGCGAAAAAGGAATATTGAAAATATATAAGGATAATGAACCTATGAGTTTCAAAGATTTGCTAGACATATGTTGCTCATATATTCCAAGATGTATTATGTTGTATAACGTATATAGAGATTTAAGAGAAAAAGGTTATGTTGTAAGATCAGGTCTTAAGTTTGGTGCAGACTTTGCCGTATATGAGAAAGGGCCTGGAATAGATCATGCCCCCTATTTAGTCCACGTACTATCAATTGATGAAACTTTAAACCCTGTAGAACTTGTTAGAGCAGGTAGGCTTTCGCATTCTGTGAGAAAGAAATTTATTATAGCAACGACAAGAAATGAATTGGGAAGTAAAGTAGAAAAGATAATGTTTAAATGGTATAGGCCATGAATTCTTAATGTTGTTCTAGGTTAAAAGAGGTGCCTAATTTTGAAAAAACAAAGTGATAAGGAATCTTCTAAGACCATCGCTCCATTAAAGGGAGAAGCGTCAAGAACTACTTGTAGACCTACGTGCCCCCTATTTAGATGTAGTAAGAATGCTCTAGTAGTTGTAACCCGTTTCTATAGAGGAAAACCGAGAAAAGTAATATTATGCAGATGGGTCGGCGATTTATGTGTAGGCGCTAAGTGTCAATATGCCTATTGTGTTAAAAGAGCAATGCTGCCTGATGGAACCTGCGGTTTAGGGCTACGTGAACGGAGGGTTAAAGACCTACTTAAGGAAATCGAGGAAGAGGAATTTGGTAGAGATGTTAAGAGCATACTAACCAAGAGATTTGGTAAAAGAGACATGCTATTGGAATGACTAAGAACTAGTATGTTTGCCATTTCTTGTAAAGTTCATGATGTATTCCTAAGATGTCTAAGACTTTACCTACGATGAAATTTATAATATCATCTATGCTATTAGGCTTATTGTAGAAAGCAGGTGATGCAGGTAAAACAATAGCACCAGCTAATGATACTTTAAGCATATTTAAAATGTGTATTGTGTTAAGCGGGGTTTCTCTTATAACAAGTATTAAAGGTCTCTTAAGTCTTAAAGTATTTTCAGCTACTCTTAGAACTAAATTTTCAGAGTAGCCTGATGCTATACCGGCTAGGGTTTTCATACTGCAAGGTGCTATAACCATAGCATCTTGGTTGAAACTTGAACTGGCAATAGTGCAATCTAAATCGTGCTCACTATATGTTTTTACTCTCTTCACTAATTCAATTAGCTTTTTTTGAACACCTTCATATCTAGCTACAGTTTTTGCATTATCCGTTACTACCAAGTATACTTCGGATGTTCTTAAAAGTTCTTCAACCAACCTGATACCGTAAATTATTCCACTAGCTCCTGTTATTGCTATAACTATTTTCTTCATACTATTCCCTTGGCAAGAGGAGGTCAGCTCTGCGCGGGGTCTTCATTAGCGTTCTTCCGACCTTTCGAGCTTCATCATCTAACTTTCACATAATCTTATATGAAATAGTGTATTAGTTTTTTACCATTCAGGCTTCCATAATATTTCCTTTCTTTTTCCCATACCTTCTCCGAGATGTTCAAGCATTATTTTCTTTTCTATGCTTGCTACAAGCCTCCTAGTTCTTATAACGACATCAGGGTTAACGCTTATGCTATCTATTCCCTGTCTTACTAGGAACTCTGCAAATTCAGGATATACGCTAGGTGCTTGACCACATATGGATACGGTTTTTCCATGAGCATGAGCTACCTTTATTAGATGAGCTATGGCTCTCATAACTGCAGGATCTCTTTCATCAAAGTATCCTAGTCTTCCAAGTATCGCTGAGTCTCTGTCTGCTCCAAGTATTAGTTGTGTTAGATCGTTGCTACCTATGCTAAACCCATCTATTAGTTTGCTGAATTCGTCTGCTAAGAATATTACTGAAGGTACCTCAGCCATAATCCATACTTTGAAGTCTCTAGATCTTCTAAGACCTTCTTCCTCCATTATTTCTAATGCTCTTTTAACTTCCCATGTTGTTCTAACGAAAGGTAACATTACCCATACGTTTTTAAGACCGTATTCTTCTCTAACCTTTCTTATCGCCCTGACTTCTAGTCTGAAGCCTGGCTCATATTCTGGCGAGATATATCTTGAAACACCGCGCCAACCTATCATTGGGTTTCTTTCGTCAGGTTCGAATTCTTCTCCGCCTTTAAGACCCCTGTATTCATTTGTTTTGAAGTCGCTGAACCTAACGACAACAGGTCTTGGATATATTGCTTGAGCTACCTTGGCTATGCCGTCGGCAAGTTTATTTATAAAGTCATCTGGTTTACCTATTTTTATCAGGTATAGTGGATGATAAGCTATCCAGTCGGATATTATAAACTCTATTCTCATGAGACCTATTCCGTCAAAGGGTAAGTTAATGTATTTGTCTATTAAGTCCGGTTCACCTAGGTTCATGTATATTTTAGTTGCTGTTACAGGGTATATTTCCTGAATAACTTCTCTAGGTAGACCTATACCAATGGCTGGTGCTACTTTAGCCTCTTCTTCCTTCTTTAGAAGTTCTTCAACCCTCCCCTCATATACAACACCATGAGTGGCATCGACAGTTACTTCCATACCTGTTTTCAATACTTTTGTTGCATTCTTTGAACCGACGATACACGGTATACCTAGTTCTCTTGAAACTATAGCTGCATGTGCTGTCATACCTCCTTCATCAGTCACTATCGCTGCTGCTAGTTTCATGTATGGAACCCAGTCTGGATCCGTCATTTTAGTTATAAGTATGTCGCCTTTCTTCATTAGTTTAGCTGCTTCCTCAACTGTTAATGCTACCTTAGCTACACCTATTGCGATCCCGGGGCTAGCAGGTAAACCTCTGACTAGGATTTTTCTTTCGGTAGGTGCTTTCGCAACTTTCTCCTCTTTAACTTCTGCTTTCGCCGGTTTCCTAATACTCCATACAGTTTCAGGTCTGGCTTGAACTATGAATACGTTTTGCGGATAAGGTAAGTCTTGGTCTATAGCCCACTCTATATCCATAGCTCGACCATAATGTTTCTCTATTTTAATAGCATACTCTGCGAGTCTTAATGCTTCTTCATCAGATATTGATAGTTTATCACGGTACATTGAGTGTTTCTTAATAATGTCAGCTAATGCAGGTTTTTCTTTAGCTATCTTACTTATCTCTTCCTCGTTCTTAGGCAATTCTACTTCAACATTTCTCCTAGATACGGGGTCGAAAAGTAAGGCTAGTGATTTCTCATTAACTTTTTTCTCTATAATTTTGAGCTCCCTCTTATCAACAACTATTTCGTCCGGGGTTACGCGTCCTTGAACAACGGTTTCACCTAGGCCCCATGAACTCTCAATAACTATTTTGTCTTCTTCTCCTGTTACTGGATGTATTGTGAACATTACTCCTGCGGATCTAGAATTAACCATCTTCTGAACAGCAACAGATATTAGCACTTTTGAATGATCAAAACCTTTGCTTTCACGGTAATATATTGCCCTAGCGGTCCATAAGCTAGCCCAGCACATTTTAACTTTTTTAACAACGTCATCTTCACCTATGACGTTAAGATATGTTTCCTGCTGCCCAGCAAAACTTGCGTCCGGAAGATCTTCGGCAGTAGCTGAACTTCTAACAGCTACACGAACTACTTCTAGACCTAGCTTCTTACATAGCTCCCTATATGACTCCCTAATAGCCTCCTCAATGTATTTTGGCATTTCCGATTTCAGTATAAGTTCCTTTATTTTACGACTTGCTTCCTCATATTCCTGCGGTTTCCCTTCCTTGATAGTTTCCTTAAGAACATTGGCTATCTTCTCTGATAGACCTGTTTCTTCAAGAAATCTCTTGTAAGCATAAGCCGTTACTGCAAAGCCTGGAGGAACAGGTATTCCAGCATTTATCATTTCGCCTAGATTAGCGTTTTTACCTCCAACAATAGGTACGTCCTCTTTTCTTAGTTCTTCAAACCATAATATTATTGCCTTTGATTTTTCTACAGCAGAGGGCATGTATTTGAGCACCTACTTTAACTATGCTTATTTTCCTTTGTAAAATAAGGAGAGGATACACCTCTATATATCTTATCGTTTAACGCTAGTATTTTCAGAATTAGGGTTTTACATTTACATTTTTCAGAGAAACCCCACTAGGTTCTACTGTGCCACTATACATTTTCGCTACTCTTCCCGCTATCTCCTTAAGCTTATTCATAACGAATGAGCTTCTCTTACCTATCTCGTTAGCTACTTCATCCCATGGCTTTGCCTGTAAGACTCTAGAAACTAAGATGTATTGTTCTATGCTTGATAACTTTACCTTAAAGTAAGGATAACTTATGAAATATGCTTTAGCTATTTCAAACATTACATCGCATGCAGCTTCAAAGGTCATAGGCCCGTAAGCGTAGATTCGGAGCCTATCCCACCTAATGGCATCTAACTTAGGTGTATAATCGGCATCTATGGTTTCTCCTGATTTAAGAATCATTAATGCTACGTCCGTTTCCAACCCTCTATATGTGTCATGTAGGGAGTTTAAGAGTTTAATTTTGAATTCCCTATTTGCTATGCTAATTATCCTTCGTACGGTAGTATTAAGCGGGTATATGACCAAAACTGTAAATTCGCCGCTTACGGGGTTCCTATCAGGTGACATGTGGACAGGAATAAAACCGTTTTTCAGCCAAAAACGTAATAGTTTTTCCGTGACACCAAATCCTGCACCAACCCAATCATATCCTCTCTCGATAGCTTCCGCTATCACTTGTTTTAAGGCGAAACTTCCAATGCCTCTACCCATAACGTCAGGGTGTGTTGCTATTCTAACAATGCGCCAGCCCACTGTTTTTCCGAACTCACGTATTCTAACATGTTTCAGTACTCTATCAGGAATAATGTTTCCAGGTATTCTACCTCCTTTAAGTAGATCGTAAACAAAATCTTCAGAAATAGGACCTTCCTCGGCTAGTTGTAAAGAACAAACAATCTTGCCTGAAGGCGTCATAATAGCTCTTATTGTATGATGCGGCGCATCCGCCATCATTCCTAAGTCATCTGGTTCATTTCTATAATGGGCTAAAACGTATATGCCGAAAAATGCTCTAAGCTTGTTCTCGCCTTTTTCCGAGAACCAAGTTTCAAGATTAGGTTTAACGTATATGAGTCTTCCTTCAGCTATAGCCTTATAATCTTCTTCATCAAGTTTTTCAGGTTCAGCATCTAAGAGAAGGGTGTCAAACTGCCATTTCTCGATGGGATCGTTCTCCGCATATCTTATGGGCTCCTTCATTTCATATTCTAAGAGTTTTGTCGAAGGATCACTCCTTATTAGACTTAAGAAGCGAACAGAAAATCCCCTTCCAGCACCTTCGTATCCATGTATTGTACTTGAAAACATTATTCTTCTATGGGCTTTCCATATTTTAAGAAGCATGGGGACTTGAAGGCCTGCAGCCTCATCAACAACTACTATGTCAGCTTTCATTTTGGGTATATCGATAGGTTCCCAATATTCTACGCTAAATTTTTCACCTTTAACTTCTAAGATAAACCGTTTCTTCTTAATGGTCTTATATTTCAAACCTAAACTTTCAAGAGACTTTATGAGAAGATCCATAAATGATTGAACATTTGAAAGTTTAGGTGCAGTAACTAAAACCCTTACTCTATTCTTAACCTTTCTTAGCTCATTTATTATCCCAGCTATACCTATACCTAAAGCGCAGGACTTTCCTCTACCTCTATTAGCTATCAGAACAAAAACTGTTTTCATACCCTTCTTAGGTTTTTCTACGAAAAGCTCGGTTATTTTGAGAACATTTACTTGGTCTTGGGTTAATGCTAGGTGGTATATTTCCTTGGGAAATAGTGTTTTTTCTGGAAAAATTATTTTCCTCTTAAAACCGCTATCTGCAAGGACGGGGCTTTCTATGGGACATTTTAGTATTTTCTTTTTATCAGCATCATATATGAATATTCCGTCGTGCTTTATTAGTTTGTGTTTAAACCACTTCTTGAATATTTGCCTAACTTCGTTTTCTGGATGCTGTGGTGTAGCTAATTCTCTTTGGAAAATTGTCAGTGTTTTTTCCCATTCATCCCAATTTGGTGTAAGGAGGATAAGTAAGCCGCCACCCCTTACAATACCTATTAATCTACCAATATCGTTGGGTTTGAGATTCGACGTTAGGTCTAGAATTAATGAATCAAATGTTGTTCCTAAATATTCCTCGGTATCTCTGAAATCAACAAACTCTATTTTAACATTTTTCATTTTGCCTTTTACAATTTCCTTCACTATGTCTGCTTTTAACCTTTCACTAGGCAACTCCCTATGGTAAAAGTACACTATTTCAGGGTATTTTCCATGAGCTTTTTTCCATACTCTGCTAAATGCTATTATTGTCCTAGCTACAAGTACTGCAAGGAGATCGCTTTGAGAACCAGATAATACTAGTAAACGTCTATGGTTCAGTTTGTGTGCATTCTCTAAGGAAATTTTCAGCTTCTTCAGTAATTTAACATATGAGGAGGGAGCTCGCCTAGTATATGCCTTCTTCAGAATTTTCTCCTTCTCTATATTCTCCTTGAAACTTTCCATTGGTTGCTAACCGAGAATTTACTATAGGAGCGTGTTTAAAAATAGTTAGTGCCAATTAAATGAAAGATTTACTTGGAGTTATGAGAGTATTGTTCTTTTCAGTTCTTGGCTTAGTTTTTCGTAGCGTTCAATATCTTCTGGCGTTAGGCTTGGAGGTATCTTCTTTAATGCTTTCAAGAAGTGCTCCATGGAGACAGGTCTTGGCTCGAATTTCTCTCTTAACGCTATCATAGCTGCTTCTCTACATACAGCTTCAATATCGGCTCCAGTATAGCCCTCAGTCATTTCAGCTAGTTTCCGTAAATCTACGTCTTCTGCTAGAGGCATTTTCCTAGTATGTACCTTGAATATTTCGTATCTACTATTAACATCCGGTGGTGGTACATAGATTAGCCTATCGAATCTCCCTGGTCTTAGCAGTGCCGGGTCTAAAATATCTGGTCTATTCGTAGCAGCAATAACAACAACGTTTTCCAGCCTTTCAATACCGTCCATTTCCGTTAGTAGTTGGTTTACTATTCTATCGGTAACGCCCGTAGTATCTGAGCGTAGCCCTCTTCTAGGCGCTATTGCATCTATTTCATCGAAGAATATTATGCATGGTGCTGCTTGCCTTGCCCTTCTAAAGATAACTCTAATTGCTCTTTCCGATTCTCCAACCCACTTACTTAAAACCTCAGGACCCTTAACAGAAATAAAGTTTGCCTCACTTTCCGTCGCTACAGCCTTAGCTAGCAGTGTCTTTCCTGTGCCCGGAGGTCCGAAAAGCAAAATTCCTCTAGGAGGCCTAATACCCATTTTCTTAAATACTTCAGGGTATTTTAGAGGCCATTCAACAGCTTCTCTTAGCTCCTGCTTAACATTCTCTAAGCCTCCAATATCGTCCCAATGTACTTCAGGTACTTCAACATAGACTTCTCTTAGGAGTGTTGGTTGAATAAACTTCATTGCTTCGAAGAAGTCTTTTCTAGTAACCTTCAGTTCCTTTATAACACTTGGAGGTATAGGTTTCGTCAAATCAACCTTCTTTTCCCTTATGAACCTTCTAAGTGCGCTCATGGCAGCTTCCTTGGCTAGAGCTGCTAAATCCGCACCAGTATATCCGTGAGTAAGTTCGGCTAGTTCGTCAAGGTTAACGTCTTCTGCTAAGGGCATATTCCTTGTATGTACTATGAGTATTTCTTTCCTACCCTTTTTATCTGGAGGCCTAATTTCTATTTCTCTATCAAATCTTCCAGGTCTTCTAAGCGCTGGATCCACGGCATCGGGTCTGTTGGTTGCTCCAATAACTATTACTTTGCCTCTCTCCTTTAACCCATCCATTAACGCTAAGAGCTGAGCCACCACACGTTTCTCAACTTCACCAGTAACTTCCTCTCTCCTAGGCGCTATCGAGTCTATTTCGTCTATGAATATTATTGCTGGAGCATTTTCTTCCGCTTCCTTGAAAACCTCTCTTAGTCTTTGCTCGCTTTCCCCATAGAATTTACTCATAATTTCAGGACCATTAATAGCAATGAAATATGCTCCAATTTCATTGGCTAATGCCTTAGCTAGTAACGTCTTACCCGTGCCCGGTGGACCATATAGTAAAACGCCCTTAGGAGGTTCAATACCCAAGTGTCTAAATAGTTCAGGGTGTTTCAAAGGCAGTTCTATCATCTCCCTTATTTTTTCCTTAGCTTCCTCTAAGTCTCCTATATCTTCCCATGTAACTCTCGGAACTCCTTTAATGATTTCTTCCTTTACAGGTTCCTTCTTCAAATGTATTTCAGTATCTTCGGTAACGTATACGTGAAATGTTGGTTGCGTAGAAGTAACAATAAACTTTAGGTCCATATTAAAGACAGGTATTATCAATGTTTCTCTAAGTGAAACAGGTCTACCTATGAGGATGTTCTTAATATAGTCAGCAAAATCTGCTAAGTTAAACATGAAAGGCAAAGGTTCAACAGGCGCTAAAACCACTTTGGATGCAGGCTTAACTTCACGTGCTCTTCTTACACTAACAAAATCTCCTATTGAAGCTCCTATTGATGATCTAACAGTATCATCTATTCTAATAACAGCCTTTCCTTCATCCTCAGGGTAAGCTGGCCAAGCTTGACAGACAGCAACTCCTTTAGGGCCTTCAATTTCAATAAAGTCTCCGGTAACCACCTTTAACTGTCTCATATCTCGTCTACTTATTCGAGCTATTTTCCTACCTCTATCTCTAGGTTTAGCCTCCATGACTTGTAGTCTTAATTCCTCAGACAAGACCTAACCCTCAACCACACAGTTAGCCTAGAATATAATGTAGTTTACCCTATAAAATCTTTAAAGCAAAATACAATACCACAGTAAAGTAAAGATAGACATAAATTTATTTAGCTGAAAAAAGATATTACATCAAGGTGGCATAATGCCTATTGAGAGGATTAAAACGGGAATACCTGGTCTTGACGAGATACTTCATGGTGGTATACCTAAAAGAAATATAGTTCTTGTTTCAGGCGGTCCTGGAACAGGAAAAAGCATTATGGCACAACAGTACCTATATTACGGCCTAACTATGGGAGAACCAGGAATACTTGTTACACTTGAGGAACATCCGGTGCAAGTTAGAATAAACATGGCCCAGTTCGGATGGGATGTTAGAAAATATGAGGAGAGAGGCTTATTCGCCATGGTAGATGCCTTTACCGGAGGCATCGGAGAAGCAGCTAAGAGAGAAAGATATGTTGTAAGAGATCCTACCGATGTTGGAAACTTAATAGATATAATAAAGGAAGCAATAAGGGATGTTGGCGCTGTACGAGGAGTTATAGATTCAGTATCAACACTCTACCTTACGAGACCATCGCTAGCAAGAAGCATTATCATGCAGATTAAGAGAGTACTTTCAGGGCTAGGTGTAACTTCGCTACTTATATCCCAAGTATCCGTAACCGAGAGGGGGTTCGGAGGACCAGGAGTCGAGCATGGAGTAGACGGCATTATAAGACTAGATTTAGACGAAATAGGTGGCGAACTGAAAAGATCATTGATAGTGTGGAAAATGAGAGGAACATCTCATAGCATGCGTAGACACCCATTCGAAATAACAAGCAAGGGAATAATCATATATCCGAATAAGGTACTTAAAATAACCAGGTACGGTGTTTTCGAAGAAAGAGCCTAAATAAGCTTTTTTTCACAAGGAAATGGTGTATAGTTAATGGTTTTTGATATTCACGGTATTTATAGACATGGATGTATTAACTGTGGAGAAGAAATATCGGATCTCAGACTAGGATACATGCTTCCTTGCGAAAAATGTTTGCCAATACACGTTGAAGACTTAAAGAATATAGTGAAAACACCATCATACATCACAACCATAGAGCTTACTGAAAAACTTGGTAGATTGAAAAAGCTAAGAAAGTTAAAACACATTCTTGAAGAAGTCAGGAAGTTCAATGAGCTCTTTAAGAAGCTCATAGGCAACGTAATGTGGAGTGCCCAAGAAACATGGGCTAAAAGAATATTAAAGAACGAAAGCTTTTCAATTGTCGCACCAACAGGCGTCGGGAAAACAGTATTTGGAATCATAGCCTCCATATATTTTGCTATGAGAAATAAAAAATCATATATTATAGTTCCGACAACACCCCTCGTAATACAGGTTTATAATAAGTTAGTAGAGTTTATCGAAAAACTCAATGAACCTATAAGAGTGCTAAGTTATCATGCTAAACTATCTCAAAAGGAGAGAAAAAACATTCTCGAAAAAATAGCTAATTCTGAATTCGACATATTAGTGACAACTTCAAAATTCCTATCAACACATTTTGAGGAACTGAAGAACAATAAATTCTACTTCATATTTATTGACGACGTCGATGCTATACTTAAGAGCTCTAAAAACATAGATAGAGTTTTAATGCTACTTGGCTTCACAGAGAACGACATACAAACAGCTTTTGAGCTCATTAAGCTTAAAAGAAGACTTGCTCAAAAAACTCTTTCCAACCAAGAACGTATTAAACTGCTAAAAGAAGTCAATAAGTTAAGAAAATATGTGGAATATGCTTCAAGGAAAGTTAAGGGAGTATTAATAGTTTCAAGCGCTACAGGTAGACCTAGAGGGTTAAGAGTTCGTCTCTTCCGTGAACTTTTAGGGTTTGAAGTAGGTACAAGGTCTGAGCATTTAAGAGCAATCGTTGATACCTATCTTAAACCCGATAAGTCCATAGAAGAAGAAGTTGCTAGCATTGTTAAAGTTTTAGGTAAAGGAGGCTTAATCTTCGTCCCCATAGATAAGGGCATCGAATATGCTGAAAAACTGTCTAGCTTCCTAAGAAGCAAAGGCATTAAGGCTAAGGTATTTGTTTCTAAGGAAATAAAGGCATTGGAGGAGTTCATTAGAGGAGAGGTTGACGTATTAGTTGGTGTTGCAACATACTATGGAGTTATGGTAAGGGGTTTAGACTTACCTGAGATCGTACGGTATGCAATATTTGCAGGTATACCTAGGTTCAAGTTTAGCACAAAGCTTGACGAACCACATCCTCTTAACATAATGAGAGCACTTGTTATATTAAGGGAGGTTTTAGAAAAAGAGAAGGATAAAGAAAAAGTAGATAGACTAATAGCTAGGATGAAAAGGTTTATTGCAATAGCCCCTGCAGCAGTTGTATCGGAAATCGCTAAGAAGCTTAAGGAAAACATACCTCCCGAAACGGCTGCAGAAAAAATGTTTTATGAGGCTTTAGCTATAGCTAGGAGCCTACTAGAAGACCCAGAAATAAAGAGGAAATTAAAGGAACTTAAGGAAATAACCATAGTTGAAGAAAATGGCAAAATGTTCATTTTAATCCCTGATATTATGACTTATATTCAGGCGAGCGGTAGAACATCAAGAATGTTTGTAGGCGGAATAACCAAAGGGCTTTCTGTAGTAATTGTAGATGATGAAAGACTTCTCTATGGCTTGTTAAGGAGGACAAAGTGGTTCATTGAGGATATAGAATGGTTCGACTTTAAAACAATTGACTTAGAAAAATTGTTAAGAGAAATTGATGAAGACAGAGAATTAGTGAAGGCAGTTAAAGCAGGTAAAGTGAAAGTAGAAAAGGTTAAGGAATGGTTTAAGACAGTACTCTTAGTTGTTGAGTCACCAAATAAAGCTAGAACCATAGCTAATTTCTTCGGGAAACCAACTATTAGGAGACGAAATGGGCTTAAAGTTTATGAAGTAACTACAGGAAAATACTTGCTCATGGTAACGGCTACAGGAGGTCACGTATTTGACTTAGTGGTTTCCCAAGGATTTCATGGAGTTTTAACACCTAAAGACAGTTACGTTGATAGATATCTACCAGTTTATGATACGCTAAAGAGATGCTTAGATTGCGGATACCA
>CAZBXI010000003.1:0-29116 GCA_964496035.1 uncultured Desulfurococcales archaeon | reverse complement strand
AGAGACTTCAATATCAACCTTATTGAGGCCCAAATTGTTAGGCGTATTGAGGACAGATGGATAGGTTTCGAACTTTCTAGAAGGCTATGGGATATATTCGGTATGCGTTGGCTGTCTGCTGGTAGAGTGCAAACACCAGTACTAGGATGGATAATAGAAAAATATGAAAAATGGGCTAAGGAGAGGAAAAAAGTATACATTGTTGAGGTAAAGGATTTGTTAACCATAGAGCTTTCCGAAGAGGAAATACCTGAGAAGTTTAGGAAGGCATTAAAAGAAGTTGAAGTTGAGGTTTTAGAAGAGGAAAAGCTAGAGGAAACTATTTCTCCGCTACCTCCATTCACTACAGACACCTTGTTAACTGAAGCAACAAGAATACTAAAGCTAAGTGCAGGCAAGGTCATGAGCTTGGCGCAAGACTTGTTTGAACTAGGCTTTATAACATACCATAGAACGGATTCTCCAAGGGTATCAGCATACGGACAAATGGTTGCAAAAACGTATCTAACTGATGTTTATGGGGAGAAGGCAAAGAAGTACTTTAAGCCCAGAACGTGGGCTGTTGGAGGTGCTCATGAATGTATAAGACCTGCAAGGCCTATAGACGCTGATAGATTAGTTAAGCTAATAAATGAAGGCATCATAACCCCTATTAAGCCGCTAACTAGAGAACATATAGCATTATACGATCTAATCTTCAGAAGATTTATTGCAAGCCAAATGAAGGAAGCAAGAGTAGAAAAGCAAAGACTAAAGGTTAGGGTAATGGGCGTTGAAAAAGAAATACAGCGAATAGTAAATATAAAAGAGAAGAACTTCCTAGAATTCTATAACATGGTAAGTGTTGAACCCGCAATTGAAAAAGGTAAATACATCTCACATGAGGTAAGAATATTAGAGAAACCTACAGCATATCCATTTACTCATGGAGACTTAGTGAGGCAAATGAAAGAAAGAGGAATAGGTAGACCATCAACCTATGCTAAAATCATAGATACACTGTTTCAGAGAAAATATATTATTGAACGTAAGAAGAGGCTCGTCCCGACAGGGCTAGGAATTAAAGTTTATACTTATCTTTCTCAAAATTATTCCAGACTAGTATCTGAGGAGCGTACCGCAATGCTTGAAAAAATAGTGGACGATATTGAGCGTGGCGAGAAAAACTATTTAGATGTTCTGAATGAACTTTATGATGAAATAGTTTCTCTACCTTAAGGTGGTTAACAGTGAAAGTGGCGATATATCATTACCGGAATAAAATTCTTTCTAGAAGATATAATAGCGAAAGGGTTAACAGAGCAGCTGATGAGGCCAGAAGAAAAGATGCAATGCTTATGTGTATTTCTCCTTTAATGAACATATCGGATCTCATAGGAATATATAGGGTAAACAGGATAAAGGCTATAATTAGAAGTTATGCTGGAAGAATACCTTCATCGGCTATAGAACCTATAATAAAAATAGCTGAGGAACATTCACTATACATAATGGTTGGAGGAATATTGGAAAGAGCAGGTCCAAAATTGTTTATGACCTCTCTTCTTGTGACCCCCGATGGAAGAATAAAGGGTAAAATAAGAAAAATAACAATTTCGAAAGAAGAACTTTCACTAGGACTTTCTCCAGGAAAAATATTTACAAGTAAAATTGTTGTTCGAAAATATAACTTAGGTGTCCTTGTAGACACTGATTTATTTGCTCCAGAATATGCACGTTTACAAAAAATATTGGGAGCTCAATTTTTCGTAGCATTTTTCAAAAGAAGACTTAGGAAAGGAAATATCAGAGCTATTGTGAAATCTTTGGCTTTAGCTAGAGCCATAGAAACTTCATCCCCCGTACTATTATGTGGAGGTATTGTCGAGCATCACGGAGAAATACTTTACAGCGCGCCATCCATGATAGTTACACCTAACGGTGTTGAAAATGAAGCTGTAAATGAGGAAAAGGTACTATTCTGGGATCTCTCTGAACTAAACAGCAACGATTTCAGCACATTAAACCCATGTACCGTAAGCTACCGTTCTCTCTCCGATGCATGCAAAGAACTTTCAAAACTACTAAAATATCGTTGAAGACACTTTAGGAGGCAGCCTATGAATAAACAGGAAGAAATAAGTAAAGTAATTGGTATACGCGTAGTCTCCATAAGAGATATAGCTCGCTTTGCTGTTTCCCTTGCCAGCCTCGGACAAGCACCTTACATTATTAAGTTCAAAAAGAGAAATAAGGTAGTATACGGGCTACTTGCCGTGTTTAGAGATTTCTACAAGTTCTATGGATTACCCTTACTGTACTACTATGTCACCGAAGAAGGAGAAAAAGAGAAAGGTAAGCACTATATCTTAGTTAAAAGCGATGAAACAGGAGAGAAAGTAGAGTTTTCAAAAGGTACGAGACCAGGATGGATAGCTGTACCTATTATGGAGCTTAAAACTATTCCTAGCTTTTTAGATATAGATATTGAATAAATCTAAAAACATTACGCTACAACATATACTCTAACTCTACGGTTTCTTGAAACCTCCCTTATTAAACCTTTTCTGGATAATATTTCCAAAACTCTTTTCGCGTTACCATATGTTATATCATATTTCGTCATTATTAAGTATGGTGTTATAACTTTGAACTCTCTAATGCCACTCTCTATAGTTCTTAGCAGTCCTGGAGTCACAATAACTGATCTTTCTCTTTTTTCTGTTTCACTAAGCGGCCTCTTCTCTCTTCTACCTGCTTTTCCCTCTAGCATTCTCCTAGTTCTCTTTTCTATAACCGAAATAGGTTTCTTATGCACTCCACCCACATGCTACACCTAGGGTGAATACTTGTTTCCTCCTGTATTTATTTTTAGAGTTATATAACCCTATCTTTACGCTGATAATACTCTTACGTATTACTACTAGTTAGGCTTTAAAAATAAAATGAGGCTAAGCATAGCTAGGGGTGAAAGATATGAAGCTTGTAACGGTTAAAATGCCTGAAACATACATTGAAGGCTTAGATGAACTGGTAAAGATAGGGAGATATTCTTCTAGGAGTGAAGTAATTAGAATAGCAGTTAGAGACTTGCTAAGGAAGGAGCTTTGGCTTAGAAGTAACGAGTACGTTTTCCCTGGTTTCCAGAGTAGGAGAAGTAAAATACCGATATAGCCTCTTACTGTTTAGTATCCTTATAGTTTTCTTAACTTCTCAACTATGAAATATAAGGGTTCACATTCGCTAAGTTCTCTATAGCTTAGTGGAGGCATAAAATTAGGTATTATATTCTTTAACTCAGCCAAGCTTACAGGTCTCCTGTATACTTTAGTTTTTAAAATTTCTATTGCCATGGCCAACTTAGAGCCTTCGATGTATGGCCAATCATCTTCATCTAAACCTGAGCCAGGCTGATAGGCTGTTTTTTCCCAAACATATGCTGGACTACCTACTATTATTTTTCCTGCTTGAAATTCACCCATTAGTGCTTTCACCTTGCCTGAGACATATAGAATTATAGTTGAGTAGTCCTCTATTTTAACCCCTATATGCCTTCTTAGCTCATATTTTTTCTTGCCAGTGAATATTTGATAAGCGAATTTCGGTTTAATAGACATTAAATAAACTTTCACAGGCATGAATTCCCTTACCTGCAATAACTTTAAGTTAACTTATATTATAGTATTTCTAAATATTTAAACGGCAATGAGGAAGGCTGGTATTGCTGAGTGATGAAGAAAGACACCAGGACCGAGCCATTAAGTTCAGGAGGACATGTAATGGAAGTAATTAATGAGAATTCCGAAGTACTTGTTTACATCGATGAGCATAGGAAATTCCTTGTGAAACCACGTGTAAAACCTAAATTGGAGACAGACAGGGGTATTATTAACGTTGAAGACCTTATAGGTAAAAAATATGGAGACTCTGTCCTGACATCCCTAAATGTGAAAGCATACCTTCTAAAACCATCAATAAGCGATTATATAGAAAAATTTAGGAGAATAACTCAAGTAATATATCCTAAAGATTTAGGTTTTATAGTTTTCAAGTCAGGTATTTCCTCAGGATCGATAGTTGTAGAAGCAGGTACTGGAAGCGGTGTGCTGACAGCAACACTGGCATATTATGTTAGGCCTAATGGGAAAGTGTACACTTATGAAGTAAGAAAAGAGTTTATTGAAATAGCGAAAAGTAACATAAAAATGGCAGGTCTGGAAAAGTATGTAGTCTTTAAAAATAAGAACATAGAGGAAGGTATAGACGAAGAAAATGTAGATGCAGTGTTCTTCGACCTGCCCATGCCATGGAGGCTAGTAGAAATAGCTTATGAAGCCTTAAAAGCATCTGGAACCTTGACTATATTTGTGCCAACCATGGAACAGCTGTTGAAAACCATAAATTCTCTAAGGCAGCATAAGGGTTTTGTAAACATTGAGGCTTACGATACCTTGCTGAGATTATACAAAACCGTTCCAGGCGAAATAAGACCTATGACTTGGACAGTTGCTCATACAGGGTATATAGTATTTGCTAGAAAGGTTGTTATATGAAAACAGTTTCCTAAGTAATGTTTTTAAAAGAGATAGAATAAGTATTGTGAAGAAAGTATAGCGTAAGGTTACGATTATGTACGAAAGAATACCTAAAGAAGGATCATCGTATTCTAGATGGTTCGATTACGTAATGGAGAAAGCTGAACTATATGATTATGGACGATACCCTGTTAAAGGATGCGGCATATGGTTACCTTACGGTTTCAAAATAAGAAGGTTCGTCTTGAACTACATGAGAAAACTGCTTGACGAAACAGGCCATGAAGAAATACTTATGCCACTACTTGTACCTGAAGATTTATTATCCAAGGAGAAAGAACATATTGAAGGATTTAAGGGTGAGGTTTACTGGGTTACTAAGGGTGGGGAAGAAGATCTAGATGTAAAACTTGCTTTAAGACCTACGAGCGAGACTGTTATCTCACTTTACGAAAGCTACTGGATAAAATCGTACAAACAACTACCTAAAAAATACTACCAAATAGTAAACATTTTCAGGTATGAAACAAAAGCCACTAAGCCCATGATTAGGGTTAGAGAAGTAACAACATTTAAAGAAGCTCATACCATTCATGAAACATACGAAGACGCTGAAAAACAAGTAATTGAAGCAATAAACATATATAAGAAGTTTTTCGATACCTTGGGAATACCTTACCTTATATCTAAAAGACCTGATTGGGATAAATTTGCAGGAGCACTTTATACAATAGCATTTGACACGATCATGCCTGATGGTAAAACATTACAGATAGGTACAGTTCACAACTTAGGCCAGAACTTTACAAAAGTGTTTGAAGTTAAAATACAGTTATCCGATGAAAGCATAGATTACGCTTGGCAAACCTCCTATGGAATTTCCGAAAGGGTCATAGCAGCACTTATCTCGGTTCACGGTGACGATTTAGGTTTAATTCTTCCACCAGAATTTGCTCCAATACAGGTAGTTATAGTGCCTATACCTATCAAAGATGTATGGGACAAAATTTTAAAGACCTCCAAGGACGTATACGAGAGACTAAAAAGGAATAATATAAGAGTGCATTTAGACGATAGAAAAGAATATTCACCTGGGTATAAGTTCTACGATTGGGAGCTTCGTGGAGTACCCCTCAGAATAGAAATAGGTTCTAAGGAGATAAGTACAGGTACAGTAACTTTAGCAGACAGGTTAGAGAGAAAACGCAAGCAAGTTCCCTTGGATGAAGTAGTTAAACATGTAAAAGAGGAGCTTCTTAAAATAGGGGAGCGTATAAGAGAAAGAGCTAGACAATGGTTTAGAACCAAAATATTTAGGGTCAAAGACTTAGAGGAAGCAAGAAAAGTTCTTAGCGAAGCAAGAGGAGTATTAGAAATTCCATGGTGCGGTAAAGAAGAATGCGGCCATGCTTTTGAAGAGATTTTAGAGGCCAAGGTTTTAGGTTCTCCCTTACCTACGATAGAAGAAGTAAATGTTGATGACGCGAAGTGCCCGATATGTGGTGAAAAAGCAGCAACACTAATAAGGCTTGCCAAGCAATATTGAACACTTAAAGTACCTAATTCAAAAGTAAAAATATAAAAACTACAAAACTAACTATCTACAGAGGCGAATTCTATGCCTAAGAAAAGGAAGAATAGAGGAAGGTCCAAAGGAGCAAAGGGAAGGTCAGCGCTAGTTCAATGTGACGGATGCGGAGCATGGATTCCAGAAGACAAAGCAATAGTGGTTACTAGGTGGTATAGTCCAGTTGACCCTCAGTTAGCTAGAGAACTGGAGAGGAAAGGAGCTATAATAATGCGTTACCCTGTTACAAAGAAGTACTGCGTATCATGCGCCATCTACTTGGGCATAGTTAAGGTTAGAGCAAAAAAAGAACGGAAGAAGAAACCAGTAAGAATATAGTAGATAAAACAATATGAACATTTATCTTATACTAAGCGATAGCGGAGATCATAAGATACCATTCAATATTAAAAGCTATGCTTCTACATCTGGTAGGTTAGATGTTTTAGCACGAACACTTATTACATACACTGAAATTGTCGAAAAAATGCCTAACATACACCCATATGCCTTCATTGTTACAAACATTAATACTAAGACCAGGATATTAGAGGTAAAAGTTCCTCTTCCACCATCGCTAAGAAACGAGCATAGGCTAATGATGGCAATGAACCTAGATATTCAACGGAAAAGTAAGTTCATTTTAAAAGACATATCTGCTAGGTTATTGGAAGACATTATGAAAAATGCGGTGGTTCTTAGTTTAACGGAGAAAGGTAAAGCTATAAGCACGGTAATACAAGACATCGTTAAAAACATTATGAAAACAAACGAGCTAGCTATAGTTTTAGGAGGACATAAAGACATTCACACGTATGTAAGCATGTTACTGAGAAGGTATAAGGCATATAACATCAGCGTAGGTAAATTAAGTTACTTTTCATCTCAGACATTAACCATAATACTATTTAGCATTTTCAAGGCCCTCTTAAATAAGAGATTTTAGGACAAAGAAAACTCTATCAATAAGTGTTATTAACGTTAAAATTAAGAGTATCAAGGCAATAACGTTCGCTATTAGCAAATTAACCATACAGGTAATTATAATAACTGAGATGAAAATTATCCTTTCTGCTCTTTCCACTAACCCTATGCCTTCCATCTTTAGACCTAATAATTCTCCTTTGGCTCTAACATAACTTACGAGAAAGGAGAATATAAGGAGCGATATTACAAGGAAACCATTTATTCCAGTGAATAATAATCCTGCTATTAACATTGCATCGCTTAGCCTATCCAATGTCGAGTCGAGAAATTCCCCTACTTTACTTACTTTACCTAGTACTCTAGCAACTGCACCATCTATTACGTCAAAAAAACCGGCTAAAATAACCATTATAAATGCGTACACTAAGGCATTATACCATGCAAATACTAGGTATATAGCTGAAGAGACTACACCAAGTACTGTTAGTATATTAGGGCTTACACCTGTTTTAGCAATGTATTTTGCAATAGGATCTACTACCTTCGCGAAATACTGTCTAAACTTGGATAGCAATTACTTCCCCAGCTCCTTCTTGAGTTTCTCATATATTTTCTTCATAACCAAGGCATCTTGCTCTAATACCGGGCTTTCGGATATAATTACAGTGTCTACACCAGCTTCTAAAAGCGCTCTACATACGACTTCAAAATCCGGTCCATGTTCCTTACTTGAAAGAACTACGTGCTCTTTTTCTCCATACTCTTTAAATATTATCTTTGAGAAGTGTGTGTGTAATGGTTTCAGAGCCTTCTTTCCTACTTCTTTTTCAACTCTCTCGATAATGCTTAGAACATTACTTATCGTTGTCACCATTGCTCCGCAGCTTCTTGCGTATATATGAGCCCAATCTATAACTGGAACCACCAAGTCTACTTCTTGAGCTAATCTAATTACCTCATCTAGACTTCCTAGCTCAGACTTCTTTCCTGTAGTTTCCGCTCCAAGCATTACGTTCTTTAACCCTAGACTCTTTATCTCCTCCTCCACTTCTTTCAATGCCCTTAATGCTCTAGCATACGCTTCTTCCGGTGTATACTTCAGATAGTACCCCGGATGGAAAACTACAATCTTCGCCTTCATGTAGTATGCTGCTTTAGCTGCTTCTACGAGACGTCTTTTACTTTTCTCAACTGTTTCTTCTTTGTTTGATGATAAATTTATGAAGTAAGGAGCATGGATGGACATAGCTATATCGTATTTTTCTGCCTCATTACCAAGGACTTCGGCTTGTTCTTTACGTATCCTAACGCCTCTAACAGCCTCGTACTCGAAGGCATCTAAGCCTATACTTCTTAAAAACTGAGGAACTTTAACCATAGGGCCTTTAAAACTAATTGGTTTCCCTGCAGGGCCAAATCTTATCCTAGCCATAATACTTTATCCCTCGCTTTATTCCTACATATTAATTTTAACTACTTTAGAAGTTTAAATTACTTGTACATAATTCTTTAAATACGAGTGTCATTATAGTTGATTCTTGAAGGGTGTTGATGAAGAATCCGGGATATGAACTGATGATTGATAATAAACTTCTGAACCCTTCTATCTCCTTAACATTTTTATACTCGTAAGCTGAATGCTATTCTTCGTGGTGTAAAGTATGAGCAAAAATATAGCAAAGATCATCGCAGTATCTAGCACGGCTCATCCACTACATAAATTTGTGAAAAAATTATGCGAAGCTCTTTCAGAAGAACTAAAGATACCTTACGAGATAAGAATTGAAGACTACGTCTTCTTAACAGAACATGGTGATAAGGACGAGTACGGATTTGCTTTTCTACCACAAATTTTCGTAGAATATAGCGACGGCAGTGTAAAACTTGTTTTAAGCAAAATACCTATAAATGAGAGATTAAAACCAGATTTAGAAAAGGCTAAAAATATCATATTAGAGAAAATAGCGTGAGAACATAGGTTGTTTATACAGAATGAGGTTTTAAGAAGTGGAAAAAGTACTCGTAATACGCGGTGAACATGGCAACATAATAGAGGAAAAAGTAGATGAAACAAAAGACATTATCAGTAAAGTTAAGGAACTAGCAAGTAGAGCGTTAAACCTATGGGAACCCGAGTTCTCGGACTTCATAATAATCAAGGATCAATACGAAGTTTCCTTAAAACTCCCCCTAACTAAAGATCAAGTCCAAAGATTTATGAAATATGGAATAAGAAGGAGTTCAGACGGATATGCCAAGTTCAATATTCCAGTATATATAATCTCCTATGACAGTATATGGGTTGAAGACGATTACATAGATCGGAAAGTCTACTTAGTAAGCGTATATGTAAATGATGAAGTAAAGGAGGACCTTAAGAAACTCGTTATAGAAACTACGCGAGGAGAAACAGCTAGGTTACGAATTACAGAAGAAGAACTCTTAGAATTAGAAGAATAAATTTAAAACATTTAAACAAACAAATTCTGGGAGATGATAGAAAAACGGCTCTGAAAAAATGATGACTTCACGGACCGCTTGATCCCTTAACTGTAACGTTATTTAATTTACTCTTATTACTCTTAATATGCATTCAGATGAAGAAAAATAAAGCCCAAAATAACGTTAACAGTTTTTGGCGGGCCCGCGGGGATTTGAACCCCGGACCCCCGGCTTAGAAGGCCGGTGCCCTATCCAGGCTAGGCCACGGGCCCTTTCTACCTATTCTTTAGTTTTTGAAGTTTTAAATTTTATTTTGCCTAGATTAGCGAATTAAACCCTTAATATCAACTATACTGTGAGGTTTCCACTTAGCTATAATGTATTGCGCTAAGTCAAAAATCTTCTTGGCTTTTAGCAATATTACAATATCGCTTGAAGAAACAATGCCTTGCTGAGAATACGTAATTATGGTTTTGTCGTTTCTACTACTTACAATGGTGTTTATTTTGTACTTTAGTTCTTCACCTAAGCTTCTAGTTAGGGAAGCTATTTCACCGCTGTAGCTGACTTGTTTATCATAGAAAAATATGATGTTTGAAGGCGTTAACGAACATGCCTCTCTTATTATTAATCTTAACTTCTCCAGATGTTTTTCCACGTTAAAACTAAATTTTTTAATGGACTTGCTAACGTCCCTCAATAACCCGTCATCACTTAAAAACACTTGCCCCCCATCGAAAGCGGTAACAACCGTAATTAGCACATTGAATCCATCCACTAATAGTGTTTGGCCGTAAACTTCTTCAGGCTTAATTACCTTGCTTGCAATAGTCTCCACTACATTACTTGGATGAATACATCTGTAAAGTATCATGCGTTCGATATTACTTAGGAAATAGTGTTTTACTACGAGATCTAGACTCTCCTTTATAGGGTACCCTCTATCTATTAGGTATTTGTAATCCTTAGCCGCTTCTACAAGTTCGCTTCTAATTTTAATGGTCATCAATATGCTATATACCTACATACTTAGAGGCCGTATAGAATATTGTACGTGTATTTGACAGCGTATTCAGGGGTGACTATGAAGTTTCCTGATGCAGCTGCATAGTCTTCTTTTCCACCGCCTCTTCCCTTAACTACGCTGCCTAGTATACGGTTTAACATGTTTACAGCCGATATCCCTTTATCTCTTGCTGATTTACCTACAAGTACTGTTACCTTTACCTTATTTCCAACAACATTATACGTGACGATAACAGCATTAGCTTCTCTGCTTTGCAGCCTTCTAGCTATTTCTAAAATATCTTCATCCTTCTTATTCTCATATAGGCCTATTATAACATATCCCCATGCAGTCTTCTTCTTTTCCGTTAATAGCCTTAATACCTCAGCGTTTATCCATTCCCTCTTAAAAGCACTTAGTTCTTTCTTTAGCTCATTATATTCCTTAAGTAGTTTTTCTATTCGCAATTCTACATCCTTTAAACCGGAGCTAACCTTTCTAGCAATACTTTCCAACGTGTCTTCAAGTTTCCACATGTATTCAAGAGCTTTTTCCCCGGAAACGTACTCTAAACGTACGACACCATCTTGGATTCTATCTACGTTAATTATTTTTATCAAGCCAATTTCTCTAGTATTAGATACATGTGTACCAAAACATGCTTCTACATCCCAGTCTTCAACTTCAACTACTCTAATAGTTCTTCCAGGCGGAACACCTCCTTGATATAATCTTAGACCGTATTTTGCCTCTGCTTCATTTCTGTCCATGAACCTTGCTGTTACCTTCCTACCTTCTAAGACAACTTTGTTGGCTAGTTCTTCAATTTTCCTTATTTCCTCCTTAGTTAGTGGTTTATGATGAGTTATGTCTAGTCTTGCCTTATCTGGTCTCTTTTCAGCACCAGCTTGCCATACATGTTCACCTAACACTCTGCGTGCAGCGCCAAGTATTATATGGGTAGATGTATGGTGTTTCATAAGAATTGATCTCCTATACCAATCAATTGTCCCCTTAACGACTGTTCCTACCGGGATAGTTACTTCTCCTTCAAGTTTATGAACTACAACATCACCTACTTTTACTACATGAATAACCTTAGCTACACCGTCTTTCCAAACTAATTTTCCTATATCCGAGAGTTGCCCACCACCTTCAGCGTAAAATGCTGTTTTATCTAAAACAACTAAGCCAGGTCTAGAGTACACTACCTTGCCGCTGAATTCTTTCATGTATGGGTTCTTGTGGAATAGAAGCTCTGTTGGCTTTAATTTTCCCAGTTCCCTAACTATTTCTTCAGGTAATAGTGTTTTCTCCTCTCTTACCTCTGCTTGTGCATGTCTTTTAGCTACTATTGAGAAAAAGTTACTTGGAATAGTTACAGATACTCCCTTCTCTTTAGCTACTTCTTCTACTATGTCTGGCGGTATTCCATGGGAATCATATAGTTCAACAAGGTCTTCAAGCGTTAGTTTTTTACCTTTTCTCTTAATTAACCTTTTAACATAACCTATACCTTTTTCAAGAGTTTTCCTAAACCTATCTTCTTCGAGATCAACTACCTCAAGAATATAGTTTACTCTTTCTCTTAACCTTGGAAAGTCTCGACCCCAGTAGTCTATCTGGTATTTTACAAGTCTACTTAAAGGAACTGTTGCACCTAACTTGGCTAGAGCTCTTAAAGCTCTTCTAATTACGAGTCTCGCTAAGTATCCTTCACCGGTATTTGACGGTACAATACCGTCTGCTAGCATTAAGCTTAAGGTTTTTGTGTGATCAAGTACTGCAAAGACTTTTTCTATGCTGATAAGCATTTTCTTTGCTTTATCATAGCTTAAACCTAGTGCTTCAGCTACTCTCTTGTAGTATTTTTCTATTGTCTCAGGTACTTCAGGTTCCATCAGGGAAGCGTATCTTCCTATAATGTACATTTCATCCTCTGAAGGTTCTTCAACACCTATTTCGTTAAAGAACTTAGTCACCAAGTTCCCATAGACAGCGTGAAAACCTGTCGGAGCTTTCTGCGAAAACCATGCTATTCTTTCAATTCCATAGCCTGTATCCACTATTTTTAATGGCATGGGTACATATTGGTCTCCTAAAACCTTATACTGCATGAAAACTAATGTGGCTAGCTCAAGACCGCCAACAGTTACTTCGAAACATGGTCCTGCATTTCCTCCGCCTTCCCACCAGGATTCCTTAAACGTTATGTCTTCAGGCTTAACGCCTAATTCCCCGGTGAAAAACTTGAAAGCATACCTTACAGTTTCATCCTTCCAGTAGATATACTTATCAGGGTAGTTAAAGGCGTGATGCCCTCCCATTTCAAAGGAGGTTAAATGCCTTCCAGCAGTTTTTCCTACATTATCTATGTCCTCAAGTCTAATACAGGGTTGCGAAACAACTAAGGGGTTAGCTGGAGGAGGTACAACACCATCTGTTACGAAGGGTTGGAAGTCAACTATACTAGCTATGGTCAGGTAAAGATCTTCCCTCCACCTTGCAACAACAGGTTTAGGCTCTACTGGTGTGTGTCCATGTCTCTCAAAGAACCCTATAAAAGCTCTTCTTGCTTCACTAACTGTTAGAAATGGCGCTTTGTAGTCTAGGTTGTAAAATGTGTATTCAATACATGGAGCATCATTGCAGAATACTTGGTCTTTATTTAATGTCCAAAACCAGGCTCCACATTTAGGACACTGTTTCCTGATAAACCCTTTTTCTTTGAAGAATTCTAGTTCAAATTCTTTCTTACTGACCTTCATTCATACTACACCACGTAGACTTCAAGTAGATAATGTAAAGAAACTAGAATAAACTCTTTCCGTTAATTTTCACAGATAAATGCTTTATCCGAAGAGAGCTTCAAGTCCTGCTGCTATTTCTTCTTCGGAAACCTCTTCTTTCTTCTCCTCTTCCTTCTTTTCTTCCTCTTTCTTTTCTTCCTTAGCTTCAGCTGGCGCAGCGGCTGGCGCTGCAGCTGCTGGTGCTGCTACAGGTATAGCTGCGCTTTTTATAACCTCATCTATGTTTACTTCTTTGAGTGCTGCGACCAGTGCTTTCACTTTAATATCATCTACTTCGATGCCTGCTGCTTCTAAAACTCTTCTAACATTTTCTTCGCTTATTTCCTTCTTAGCCATGTGTAGGAGCAGGCTAGCATAGATGTACTCTATCTTTCATCACCTCCCGGAGGTCAAAGGTAATGATGTTGTGTAAGTATTTAAATGTTTAGCTACTATATGTTTATTTACCCAAATAATGCTTCAAGCCCTGCAGCTACTTCCTCCTCTTCCTCTCTTACTTCCTCTTCCTTCTTTTCTTCTTCCTTCTTCTCTTCAACAACTTCACTTGGAGGCTGCGTTACTGCTGAGAATCCTAATTCTGGAACTTTAGATGCTAAAATGGATGCTAATGTGTTAGCTATGGTTAATGCTTTCGTTAACACATATGGTAATGTTTCAGACGTAATAACTGCTGCTTCTACAGCTAAAGCTAAGGCACTCATTTGAGCCTTTATCAGTGCTGCTTCTATAATGCTTTTCTCAGGAAATACTATTCCAACACCTAATCTGTACGCGTTAAGGAATGCTTCTTCAATTTTCTTCCTATACTCTTCTACATTTAACTTTAAGTCTTGAGGTTTAAGAATAACTCCATCCTCATAAACTACTTTAAGCTTTAACCCTATCTCCATAGGCATTATTTCAAGTTTTTGGAGAAGAGATGCAAGCTCTGGAGAAATTCTATCTCCGGGCTTAGCTACTACCGTGTCTTTAGCAACCCATATTGTTCCTTCCTGAACCTTAGTAGGTATTTTCAACTTACCAAATACGCTAAATATAGGGCCAGGAGGTATACCTGTATTTCCAGCAGGTATTACTATTTCTTTTTCAGCAATATCCCCTGGTTTGGCATAAGCAGGTATTTTGTATTTTTCAAGTAACATGTATAATTCAAAAGGATTCATATCCGTGAAGAGAAAGATATTCGAACCTTTAAGATATTCCTTTAATTTCTCTATTCCCTTTCTATGATTCACAACTCTATCTATTGCCTTAGCCATAAGGGTGTTTTTAGATACTCTCATATAAACTCTGGTTCTAAGAGCTTTCCGTATTTCCTGCAGTTGAGCTGAGGGAAGTTTTGTCAAATCAGCTATTGCTATTACCTTGTATTTCTTAAGGAGATCGACTAGATACTCTACTTCCTTTCTCTTCCACTCAGGTATCCTTCTTGCTCTACCACGGATTAGTGCCAAGACCTTATTCACCTCTTATACTCTACCGCTGGGCCCATTGTTGTTTTAACAACTATCTTTGCTATGTTGTACCTAGGGTTCTTAAGTTTAGCTGAAATCGTTGAAATAATAGCTAAAGCGTTTTCAGCTAGTTTTTCTACGTCCATATCTTCGGTTCCTATTCTAGCCATGATTTGAGGTTGATCCTTAGTTCTAACATATACTGCTCTCTTGTAGGACTCTATAAGAGCCGCGATATTTGCATGAATGGGTACAGGAACAGGTATTTTACCTCTAGGACCTAAAGCGGGACCTAAAATTCTACCAGCTAACCCCATTAGATCAGTTCTTATGAGGACCCATTGACATTTCCTGGCTAGTTTCTTAGCTAATTTCCTATTTTCAGCTAGTGTCTTTAGGTCCTCTCTAGTTATTACTTTATATGCCCCTGCTTCCTTAGCCTTTATCGCCATGTCTCCTTCTGCAACAACGCATATTTTGATGTCTTTATTTGGTTTATGTGGTAAGAATATGGTTTCTCTAATCCTGCCTTCGGGACTTTTAATATCAACATCTCTAAGAACGAGAATTAATTCAACAGACTGCTTAAACTTCCTCTTCTTGCTTTTACTAATAGCCTCGGATATTAGCTCCTTAAGTTTTTCCTTACTAATTACCTCGGACATTGTCATACGCCTTTTTAAAACATTTATTCTTCCTGATATGCTTTTTCATACTTAGCTAATAATTCATCATATTTTCCTTCATCTATTTCTCTACTAACTATTTTAGGGTCTTTCCCTTCAACGGTTATTCCTATTGCTCTAGCAGTGCCTAGTATGGTTTTTACAGCTCCTTTAATAGTTTTCGCTAGTAACTGCTTCTTTTTCATCAATGCTATTTCAACAATTTTCTCTAGGGGTAAATCACCTATTTTCTTATGTGCAGGATCTCCTGAAGGTTCAGAAGCACCAACAGCTTTTAGGAGTAAGGCTGTAGTTGTAGGAACACCAACTTCTACTCTGAATTTTTTCGTTTCAGTATCGACTATTACCTTCACTGGTACAGTTAATCCTTTATACTGAGCTGTTAGCTCATTTATTTTATTAACAACTTCCATTACGTTTATTCCTAAAGGACCTAAGGTAGGACCTATGGGTGGACCAGGGGTCGCTTTACCTCCTTCAATTAAGAGCTTAACTACCTTCTCTTTTGGCATTTATTTTGGCCCCTCGGAGGAAGATTTTCTTACTGGTTTAACGTAATCTCCGGAAACCATTATTTGTAAGGGATAAGAGGATTCTAAAATGTTAAGTACTGCTTCGTTTTTGTTTATATCAATCCTTATTATCTTAGCCTTCATACCCTTAAAGGGTCCAGCAATTATTTCGACTATATCTCCTTCCTTAAGACCTATGAGAGGAGATTTAGGTATCAATACTCTTTGAATATCGTCATCGCTAAATATTCCTGCCACTAAGCCCTTTACATGCTTTAAATCCTGAATAGCGCTATAAATCACATTGGGACCTGGCGCTTCAACAATAATGTAACCTTTCGCGTTTGGAGGAACAATAACCGATTTAACTCCTATGTTTCCGCTTTTAACTCTATTGTAAACTAGTATTGCCACGTTTATTTCTTGGCCTGCTGTTGTTCGTATAGCGTAAAACCTGGAAGGTAGTTTCCGATTTGCCATAAAATTACGCACCCGCGAATCTTGATAGAAGGTATGCAATAAGCTTTATGAAATAAGCAATACCGCCTATGAGAAAGAAAGCTAATAGAGAGATTTTTATCGATAAAACATATTCTTCCTTATCAGGTTTTCTCGAAAGTATCAGTATTTTCTTCCACATAGCTATTATTTCCGAAAGCTTCATAGCATTCATCTCATAAAGCTTTTTGAAACCCTTATTTACGCAACATATGAGATATTTTACTTTTAACTTTTCCGCAAATCCCTTACTAACCTAAGAATTAAATATACTTTATGCCTAACCCTGCCTTCACAGCAAAGGATTCAATAATTTTTCTCTGTGAAGATTTTACACCTTTTTTCTCTATGACAGCATATTTGACAGGGTGCATGGTTTTGTTTAGAGCTTGCTCTAGTATGTCGTAACTTAGCATGCTGAGTACGTGTTTTGAAAATATGTGGCTGTAGCAGATATCAGACTGTAAGCAGTACTTTGTATGTTTCCTTGAATAATGTCCTCCACCCACACCTATAGCTCCAGAACAGCACATATACTTTCCAGAATTAATGTCAGCTAATGCCTTTAACACAGCTTCTGCTATAATTTCTGCTACTTTTTTATCTTTCCACTCATCAATAGTACTTCCTATTTCTACGAAAACCAGTGGCTTATTTAGATTTGTTGGACCATGATGTGTTGCTTCATAAACTATTTCATAATCCTTAATCAAGTGCTTTTCCTTAGCAATCTCATTAATATGGGTTATTATGGCTTTAGCCAGGGGAGGATATGTTTTAGAAAGCTCCCTTGGATTAGCACCATATAATTTCTCATTACTTAAATTTCCCGTGAAGTGCACAGTCAACGATCTAATGCGTTTAATGCTACTATGTCTTGATAAGTAAATGTAATATTCAACGTCGAAATATTGATCAACGTAGTCTATAAATATTATGTCGTCTTTAAAGGAGGCCATGTATGCATTGTAATCGGGGTTATAGAGAAGTGCCACTATTCGGTCTCTTTTTTCTGCTAGTTTGTCAAAATGTTCTAAATAGCTTAGGTTTTCCGCTATATTTATGCCTGCAGGGTCATGTATGGAGTAAACTAGTAAATACTTAGCCCTGTACAAAGTTACGCCTCTATCCTAGTATTAATGAAGCTATTTTCTTAGGTTCGAAAAGTTCAAGATCATCATATTTCTGTCCTGTACCTACGTATATGATAGGTTTCTGTAATTCGTAGGCTAAGGATAAAGCAACACCACCTTTAACGTCAGCATCCATTTTCGCTACGACTATGTTATCTACGCCAATATGTTCATTAAACATTTTTGCTTGGTCAATAGCATCATTTCCTGTTAACGCATCTACAACGAGTGTTTTAAAATCCGGTTCTACAACTCTAACAATTTTCTTTAACTCATTAACTAAATCTATATCCGTATGCATTCTACCCGCAGTATCTATGAGAACAACATCATAACCATGTTTTTCCGCGTAACGTACAGTATCGAAGGCTACAGCTGCGGGATCACTGCCGTATTTATGCTTAATTACGGGTAACCCTAGTTTTTTAGCATGATACTCTATTTGCTCTTGAGCTCCTGCCCTATACGTGTCTGCTGCTGAAAGAATAACCTTTAGCCCATGATCTTTTAATTTCTTAGCTATTTTAGCTATTGTCGTAGTTTTTCCAACACCATTAATGCCTAAAAACACTATAGTTATAGGTTTTTTCCTTAACTTAAGCATGCAAAGTTCTTCAACAAAATCTCTGCTCCTAGATTTCTCCAGAATGCTTAAAATAATGTCTTTTAAAACGTCTAATACCTCATCTCGACTCTTAAACGGGTTTCTTTCATACCTTAACTTTAATTCTTCAATAATTTTTTCGGCAACGGTATACGCTACATCACATTCTACCAGTTGGAAGAGAAGTTCATCAAGTATTTCATTTAATGTTTCTTTAGATATTTTTCCTGAAATCTTATCGGCAAGATTCCTAAATATCTTTCGAAGACCGTCAAACAATAGATTACTCCTCGATAAGGGGGTCCTATTTTCGTTTTTCAGTTAATTTTTCTTGTATTCTTCTAATAGCATTTTGTATTATAGATATTTTCCGTGCTACTTCAGCAAGTTCCTTTTGAACTTTTCCTAAGTCTTCGCTTAAATCTTTCTCATACTCTGCTAATTTTTCCTCAGCTGCTGTAGGTTTTAATACTGCGTAAACGCCTGCTCCTAGGTTATAAAGGATTTTAGAAGGATCTACTATTCCTGCTTGCACGAAAACTCTACTACCTAATGGAATAAGTATTTTCTCACCTTTATTAAGTGCAGATAATATTTTAAGTTCTTCTTTCACTATTCTTACTTCGTTCAGAAGAGAAACTAAGGCGTCAAGTCCTGATCTAAGTGCTTCATATTGTGCTTGTAAGTTTTGCAGTTCTATGAAGTATCTTTCTAGGTCTTCTTTCAGTTTAGCTTCCTCAGACATGAGAAGCACCAAAACTATGTTAAAATAATTCTGTCAAGTAGGCTTAGCTTATAGATATTAGGGTCTTTACTTTCTTCAGGCTTTATCTCATATATCTTAAGTATTTTTATGTGTTTTCGTTTCACCTTGTGTCTACTACCGAGCTCTGAATACACTATTTCAATAGCATCTTCAGGTTTTACTGCTCTAACGTCCTTAATGAATTTTTGAATTCTAGGAAATTCATCATGACCTATAAGCATTTGCCCTTCTATCCTATATACTTTAACTCTAGACATTTTACTCACCTGCTATATCAAATACTTGTTCTATTCTCATTATTTCGGGACCTGTTGTTCTTTCGCCAACTAATGCTCCATAGGAGTTAACTACTATACCTGTCTTTATAAATGAAACACCGAAGTTTACGGTACCTACATCTACTCTTACCTTAAATAGTTCTTCCAAAAATTTTAACTCTTCCGCTGAGGTCTCTGGATGAACAAGCATTCCCTTATTAGTAACTACAGCAACAGAACCTACTGTTGAAATTCCAGCTATAGTACCTTGCTCTACGGGTACGTCGAGTACATCTTCTATAAACTTAAGAGTCTTTTTATCCAATTCTGGATGTACTAAAGCTGCTTTATCATTAGCTAGGATTATGTTCCCTACTGCTGTTTTCTTGGACGGCAATACTCCTATGTTTAATTCGTCTCCTATACTTTTCCTAAGTATTTCAAGTTCTTCATCCTTAACAAGATAAGGTAAAATAATGCCTTTATTGTTCCCAGCCATGAGGATTCCTACGATTGAAGAATCCATTATTTTTATTTGTAAAACTTTTGTCTTAAGAACTTCTTTTATGATGTTTAACAATTTACTAGGGGTATCGTAGGGGGTAAAAGTAAGTTTATCGTTGGTGAAAATAAATGCTCCTATGTATATGTTTCCGTTAAATGAAACTCTAGATGTGGGCATTGCTGTTATTCTCCTATGAGAAAAACTTTAGCAACATTGTCTTCGGTTTTTATAACCTTTACTCTAACTCTTCTAGGAGGTTTTTCTATGCCTCTACTCCAAATGTACTCGTTAAGCTTATTGGATATTATAACTTTTTCTGCTTTAGCATGTCTCTTAACAAAGTTTTTAATTAGCCTAATGGCTCTTGGCGCTCTCTTGGTTCTCTGCAGAAAATACACCTTCCTTAGAGGGATAACATATTCCCTTTCTAATACAATACCTTTCTTCTCAGACACTGCAACCACCGGCTTATTATACTTTTAACTTAACTCTTCTCCAATGTCTCATTTTTGGATGTCTCCTAAATTTTCCTCCAGTCTTAGCTACAACCCAAAGCGGAACAGGGGAATTAGACTTCAATGCTCTAGCTAATCTTAATTTCCTAGCTACATGAATGTGGCGAGCCATAGTTAAAACCTCACTTCTCCTTAATTCTTATTTTAAACTCCCTTCGTGTGCGGGCATAAATTTCCGCTAGAATAGTTTTTAGCGTTTCATCATCTATTGGGATTTTTATTCTGCCGGCTTGGGCTAATGCTATTAACTGTTCCTCTACATAAGTTGCAATATCTGGCCTTATAAGCTTTACATTATAAAGACGTTCAAGAGCCTTCGGCGTAAGTATTCTTCGAAGGATAGCCTGTTTTCGTGCTTCAAGTTCTCTCTCTAATCTCCTTCTTCTTTCCTCTTCTAGGAGTCTTCTTTGGAGTTCGAGAAGTTTCCTTCGCTTAATCTCCTCTAATTCTTCGTCACTTATACCTTCATAGCCCATGGTTACCGCCTTAGTTCGTTAGCTACTATTTCTTGCCTCCTATTTTAGATATTTTTCTAGTTCCTTATTTTCTTTGGCTAACTCTCTCATAATCTTATTAGCTAATTTATCAAGAAGAGAACGGCCCTTAGGGGAAAGTGTTCTGCCTTTTCTCGGAACCTTCACAACTAACCCTGCCTTCTCCAGTTGCTGTAATGCTTTTCTTATGATGCTTCCTGAGCCCTTTACGAAGTGCTCAGGGGCAACACCGTAGTTCTTACGACCACCATAGGCTACTCTTAGGCTTTCAATTCCAACAGGCTCGCCGCGTACATAAAGTTTCCTTAAAATGGAAGCACAGCGATAATACCACCAGTCAGAATCACTTGGTACTCTCTCCTTATGTGCACCCGTTTTAGCATAGAAAGCCCATTCTGGAGGTTTTACTTGAGGAACTTTCTCCTTAAGGTACCTAGCCAGCTCCGCTATTAGCCTATCAGCTGGTACCTGAACTGCTGACACCATTAGCGTTCACCGATTGTTGCTATATGCTTATTCACATACTGGTTTTAAGTTTTTTCTTCGAGCTCTTTTCTCCCTATATATTGTAAATGTTTTACCTCTTACTTCTACAAGTATAGCTCCTAGCTTTTCTGCAACCTCCTTAGCTATCTGAAATCTGTCTTTCTTCTCGACATTAAATGCAGCCTTTAATATTTTGACTTTAACTATTCCTTGTTCTTCAAGCCTTCTATCTATCTCTTTTAAAATGCCTTTGGAAATTCCTGCTTTCCCTATTCTAACGTCCGGTTTTCTTTGCTGACAGTATTTCTTAAGCTCCTTTAATTTCTTTGACATCTTTTCACCTTAAAGTAATATCTTTTAATCCATCCGCATAACTTACACTTAGCTACTATGCGTGATCCTTTACCTTCACTTCTAATTCTAATGTTAAGAGTTAATCCTGGAATCAGTGGTATGCCGCATTGTTTACATATGTTTCTCTTTATTGTCCGCGGAATTCTAACTCTGCTTTTCTCTGCTACTCTAAACATTAACTTAGTGTAACTTCTAGCTACATCGTATTTTTTCTTTTTTGTTTCCTCTAAAGCTAATTGGTAAAGCCATTTGATACGTTGTCTTGCTATATCTCTAATTTCTTTCTTTGACATTTGAAATTCCACATTAACATTATAAATTCGGAAACTCTTAACATTTCATGCACTAAGGTGCTGCTGTAATGAATAGAGGAAAGTATGCTCTGATATTGGCGGAGTCAAGTTTAGAATTAGTACCGAGGAGTTTATGGAAGCATCCCGCGGTTATTAAAAATGCGAGACGTAGAGGTAAGAAACCAGCTGAAATACTGTTAGATACTTCAATACATTACCATGCAATGAAGACATTGCCTAAAAGAGAAAAAAGGGGTAGACCAGATATAGTGCATGTCTCCCTCCTTTTAGCTTTAAATTCTCCACTTAACCAGGAAGGCATGCTTAACATATTCGTGCATACAATAGAGGACTATGTAATATCGGTTAAGCCTGAAGTAAGAATACCAAAGAATTACAATAGATTTGTTGGCTTAATGGAGCAATTACTTAAATATGGTAGAGTTCCTCCAGAAGCGGGGGAACCATTGATGTTCGTTAAAACAATGAAGCTAAAGGATCTTATAGATAAAATAAAACCAAGAAAAGTTATTTTGTTTTCAGAAAAAGGTGAAAAGATACGTTTAACTGAAATACCTAAATTCCTGCGAAAAGGAGACGCCTTTATAATTGGTGGTTTTCCACATAGTGATTTTGAAGAGGAAACATACGCAGTTTGCGACGAAGTTTACTCCTTATACAGTAAAACTCTCGAGACATGGACTGTTCTTTCACGCATTCTAGCAATCTTAGAAATGGATAATAATGTATTATAGCTATAGCTACCGTAGAGACAAGAACCATGAGAAACAACATAGCAAGAGAAAATATTACAACATGTACGGTTTTACTTTTAGGAACAGTAATTAGGTTAATTTTTGCACCTTTTTCCAGCGGTTCCGATATCCCCCAGTTCCTAGGTTTTGCCAGCACATTAGAAAAACACGGGTTTTGCTTCTACATGTATGCTACAGGCGATTACTGGACTGAAGAAAAATGGCCTTACCCATGGACTTACGTATATTTCCCTCTATGGGGTATCATATTATATGTACTTAAGATAGCAGCTAATGGCTATGTCAAGTCTTATTTTGAAGGTAGCATGCACATAGTTAAAGTTTCCATGGAGTGGATATTGGCCGTAAAGGCCGTTTTAATTTTATGTGATATAGCTATAGCATTACTTATATTCGCTATTACGAGAAGAGCAAGGTATGTGGCTGTATACTACTTAAACCCCGTAACAATATACAATTCATCAATATATGGAATGTTTGATAACGTAGCTTTACTGTTTCTAATACTATCCATTTATCTATATTTAAAAGGACGAACATATCCAACATTAGCGCTTGCAGGACTTTCTTTGACCACTAAACATTCGATAATTCTTGCTTCAGCACCTCTATTCCTTAGAATATATTTCTCGTTAGGAAAGAAGAACTTTAAACAATTAATTCTCTTCTTCTCGACCATTATAGTATCTGTTTTTGGCTTACTTCTTCCCTTTATAATGCTTTGCCCACCAAGCTTACATAGTTTAATAAAGTGTTTGACAATGCCAGCCGGTATTTACTATACCGAACCTATATGTTATAGTTTCAACGGGTTATCAAGTCTACTAACCTATGTTAATAAAGAGTACGGTTATGAAACATTGTATCTAATAAAAGCAATATTTTTGGTGTTTGTGGCCTCAGCACTTATAATGTTATGCGTTATAGTATACGTTACGAAAAAAGGATTTAAGGAAATAACAATTCTTACCTTCATTTCCTACTTGGTGTTTGCAGCATTATATTGGAGAGTAAATTATCAGTACTTTGTACCTATAATAGGTCTTGGTAGTTTAGCATTAAGTAAAGTAAAACACAGTATTTCAAGAATGCTCATATTGTCTACAATAATTTATCCTTCCATATGGTTTTTCATGTTCCCTGTTACTTTTTGGTTTCACTATCACGTGTTTTACCCTAATAAACACCTTATAGGATTATTAAACATGGTTTCCTTAAACATATATTGCAGTAGTATAATTTATGTAGTGTATTCTTTAGGGCTTACAACATTATACGTTATTACGCTGCTTTATCTAGGTTTACGTGTGATTAGGGAAGTTAAAGGTAACCCAGCCTCCTAAGTCTTTCAATTATTTTTCTTCTATCCTCCTCGGTGAATGGTTCCTTATATTTAGATTCTTCGTGCGCGGAAACAACTTCTCTTAAGACATAGGTTACGTATTGCGAAACACTAGTAAACCCTGTGTTCTCTATGAGTTTCTTTATTCTATTATAAAGGGTTATTGGTATAGATACCGTAGTATATTTCCTCTTACTTCTCATTCTGCGTACCCTAAGGAATTTTAATGTTAGAATCATTTAGCATTAAGGTATAGGTCTGAGTTCACATAAAAACTTTTGTTACTTAATGTCCAAATAGTATTTTGATAAAGGAGCTTGGAGGTAAACCGTTGAAGGATATTAAAAAGCTGGGTGAAAAAACCCTATATATCAGAGGGTCTCCCGCCACATTAATTTACATTAGTGACAATTGCGTATACGTTGTAGATCCAGGTGTTGGCAGTAAGAGAGCTAAGAAATTAAGATCCATAATTAGGAGTCTAAATAAGGATCGCATAATGTGCTTACTGACACATTATCATTCGGACCACATTGCAATAGCTGAAAAAATAGGATGTAGTGAAATATGGGCTTCTCACCAGGATTCACTGTTCATTAAAGATCCCGTTTTAAGGAATTACATGACGTACGGTTATCCATTCATAGCTAGTAAGTATTTCCTATACAATGCACCAAGCGTTAAAGTAACCCATGTATTAAACGCACCATGCAAAATTGGGGAGCTAGAAATACTGCATCTACCTGGACATACTCTAGGTCAAATCGGAGTTTTAACAGATGATTCTGTAGCCTATTTAGCCGATTCGTTCTTTGGAAGAAAGGTGTTAGAATACGCCGGAATACCTTACCACTTTAACCCTCTTTTAGCGCTTAACACGTTAGAATACGTTAAAGAGGAAATAGTTAGAGACATAGAAACATTAGTTATATCTCACGGACCCATTTTAAATAGGGAAGAAGGTAAATCTCTAATTGAGGAAAATAAGCATAGAATTATGAAAATAGTGAATATTGTTCTTGACGAGCTATCTAAATCACCTACAAGTATTGCTAAGATTACGTTGAAAGTTCTTAGAGCATTAAACGCTAACATAAGTCATACATCATTAATGCTGGGTATGGTGTTTATGAAGTCACTACTCGCCTCCTTAGAAGAACAGGGTAAGATAGAGCCTATAATATCTAATGAGGGATTATTATGGAAAAGAACTTAAGGAACTATGTTATTCTACTCCTCTTTCTCTTCCTATTATCATCATTAACCGCCGTTTATGCTCTCTCAAGCACAAAGTTATGTACTAGATATTCCATTGTTAAATACAGGGTTAAACAAGTTTACGTAATAAAGTACTATGGCAAAGAACCATTGAATATTTCAGACTTAGAGTTAAACATATTTTCTATACCCATAAATTACACGCAAAAAGTATCCTACAAGGTCTACATGAATGGATCTGAAGTAAAAGTTATAGAAAAAACAATTAACGATACCCTATGTGTTGAAGCTCCGTCCATAATATTTCATGAAAAATCAAATATAAACTATACATTAATATTTACCATAGATGTAGTAGATGCTGAACATAGATACCCGGATCGAGAGGTCTTAGGTAAATACCTAGGAAAAAACATAAATTTAACTGAACCTACAAGCCTATGGAACTACACACATCCTACAATAAGGAAGGTTATTGATGAGGAAAAATTTAGAAGCTTAAATGAAATTGTCATGTGGATTCACCGTTTAAAAAGAGAAGGTCTTTTAAAATATAAAACTCATATACCGCCTCTTTACCCATGGGAGGTTTTGGAGAAAGGTGAAGGGGACTGCGATGAGCAAGCAAATCTTTTAATAACCGTAGTTAGAGGAGCAAAGATACCAGCATTTCTACAGTATGGCATAGTTTACATAGAGAACTATACACGCACAGTATCTGTAAACGACATTTATAGGTATGAGTTAGTGAATACAGGTTGGCATGGATGGGTTATAGCATATGATGAAAACTTAAAATCATGGGTACCTATAGATTTAACGTTTCACGTAAGGTCAAGTAGATTACCAGAGTATTATGGAGGTGTCGTTACATTAAATAGGACAATAATCTGGGGTAATGTTGTCTCCGGAGACTATATTAAAGAATTTAACGACTTTATCAAGAAATTGAAGAAACACAATATTACAATCGAGGAATACGATGAAACATTTAAGGTAGGTTCATGGAGTTATAGTGAATCCTTATGTTTAAGTGATTTTGTACCTGCTTTTCTAAGCTTACACGTAGCCTCAATATCCTATGTGGTCTTTGAAATTAGAAAATATGGGATAAGGTTTTAAGCTGTATTCACGTCAGCTCAATGAACAATCATAGCTTAGCTCATATTATCCGCTGTTCATCATCTCGACATGGTACTCTCGGCGCACTGCCTTCGCTACAATGGTTCTTCATCCCCTTTCCGGGTAAGCCCGCCCATCGTCAGGCAATGCGCTTTCGAGACTGGTGCGGGGGGTGGGATTTGAACCCACGCAGGCCTACGCCATCGGGGCCTGAGCCCGACCCCTTTGTCCTGGCTCGGGCACCCCCGCGCCAGGTTCTCAACTTCCAATAATATTAAACTGCGTTATAAGCTTGGTTGTTCATAGGATTCTATTCTCTTAAATGCTTAGTTCTGCTGAAGTAGCGAAGGTTAATAGTTGCTACCGCTATATTACGCTTAGGAGCAACCGCTAAGATCAAAATGAATCAAATACTTCAGATACATAGTTTAGAAAGACGTGATTAGAGGAGGTAAGGGGTATGATTAAAGACCTATTTGCTCCAAGGAGTGTAGCCATTATTGGTGCTTCTAGAAACCCTGCCAAAGTAGGCCATACAATACTTAGAAATGCGGTAAAAAGCGGCTACAAAGGGAAAATTTACCCTATAAACCCTAAGGCCAAGGAGATCCTTGGAATTAGATGTTATAAATCTATACTTGATGTTCCTGACGAAGTAGATTTAGCCGTAATAGCGGTTCCTGCACCCACTGTTTTAGATGTTGCTAAAGAATGCGGCGAAAAAGGTGTAAAATATCTCGTGGTTATATCGGCAGGTTTCAAGGAGATAGGTGGTGAAGGTGTTGATAGGGAAAGGAATCTTATCAGTATTGGAAAGAAATACGGTATGAGAATTCTAGGTCCAAACTGCCTTGGCTTTATAGATACCTACACCCCTCTAAACGTTACTTTTGCTGCTGTAATGCCTAGGAAAGGTAGGATAGCTTTTATTTCTCAAAGCGGTGCTTTAATAACCGCTATTTTAGACTGGTCTATTAGAAGAGGCATAGGTTTTTCAAAGATAATTAGTTTAGGAAATAAAGCTGATTTAGATGAAACAGATTTTATACAGGCTCTAGGTCAAGATGAAAATACTAACGTTATTTTACTCTACATAGAATCTATTGAAAATGGTTCTAAATTCATTGAAGTTGCCCGCAAGGTTTCTGCAGAAAAGCCCATAATCATTGTAAAGGGCGGTATAACCGAAGCTGGAGCTAAGGCTGCAATGAGCCATACAGGAGCTATGGCTGGAAGCTTTACATCATACAGTGTTGCTTTTAAAAAATCAGGTATCTTACTAGCAAGTACTTTAGATGAATTATTTGATTACGCGCTAGCTTTCAGTAATCAACCAATACCGGCAAGTAATAATATTGCAATAGTCACTAATGCGGGAGGTCCTGGAATAATAACAGCTGACTTAAGTGTAAAACATGGACTAAGGCTATCAAGTTTTAACATTAATACCATTAACAAGCTAAGATCAAAGCTTCCTCCCGCTGCAGCTATATATAATCCTGTTGATGTTTTAGGCGATGCTAGAGCAGACCGATACGAATTCGCAATAAAAACGGTGCTCAGCGACGAAAACGTCAGCGGGTTAATAGTTATTCTGACACCCCAAGCTATGACAGAGCCTCTTGAAACAGCTAAAGCCATATTAAGAGCACATAGCATGTATCCTAATAAACCAATAATCGCCGCCTTCATCGGAGGCGAAACTGTAGAGGAAGCTGCTAAACTTCTCATAGAAAACGGTATTCCATGTTTTGATCTGCCTGAAAGAGCCGTTATCGCTATGAAAGGTCTATGCATGTATAGGAAATACTTAGACTCACTTGAGAAAGAGCCGGAGAGAATTGTCAGATTCTATGACGTTGACTTAACAAGAGCTAGGAGAATTATTGAAAAGGTCAGAGAGGAGAGAAGAAAAGTCCTTCTAGAAGTTGAAGCGAAAGAGCTTATAAGAGCTTATGGAATTCCTACCCCATTAACTGTCCTTGTTAAAACAGAAGACGAGGCAGTTGAAGCAGCCAATAAAATAGGATACCCTGTGGTTTTGAAAGTGTCTTCCCCGCAAATATTACATAAGACAGATATAGGAGGCGTAGTTCTCAACATAAACTCTGATAGAGAAGTTCGTGAGGCTTTTAGAACAATACTAAATAGAGCGCGCAAGTACGCGCCTAAAGCAGTACTATACGGGATTACTGTGCAAAAAATGGTACCTAAAGGTAGAGAAGCTATTATTGGTGTATCTAAGGATCCAACGTTCGGCTATTTGATAATGTTTGGATCTGGAGGAATTTATGCAAACTTATTTAGAGATGTCTCTTTCAGATTAACACCAGTAACACTTGGAGAAGTTAAAGAGATGCTTAGAGAAACAAAGGCCTACGCTATACTTAAAGGTATTAGAGGTGAACCTCCTGCAGATATTTCTTCAGTAATTAATGTTATACTTCGGGTAAACCAGCTTATACAAGATATACCCGAAATAGTGGAAATGGATATTAATCCTCTTTTCGTATATGAGGAAGGAGAAGGATGTTTAGCTTTGGATGTGAAAATAGTTATTTCTTAAAGGTGAAGGGATATGGCTAAATCAATATACATAACCGGAATTGGTTGCTGCGGGAAAACAGTAATTGCTTATGGACTGTTAAGGAAATTTAAGAACAAGGGATTAAGAGTTTCGTACTTTAAGCCAATCTCTATTGCTAGAAGAAGATTACCCTCAGGGAAATTCGTCGATACTGATGTCTTAGCCCTAAAGGAAACATTAAGCCTAAAGGAACCTGTAGAAACTATTTCGCCGGTTGTTCTATCTGAGAGATATCTTGAATTAGAAAG
>CAZBXI010000002.1:26053-81857 GCA_964496035.1 uncultured Desulfurococcales archaeon | reverse complement strand
AGCATCAGCATACATAATAGCCCTCAAAGGATTAAAGAAAATACAACAATTGTTACAAAAAGTTATCGTTTCAATGAACAGTCATCTAGGCGAATATTCAATAACCCCTACACCCTGAGAAATATTACCAGAATATTTTTAGAATTTTATTCTTGAACTACTAATGTAGAGGCTTAGAGGCGCAATATGTAATGTTTATCAAGAACATTTTAAAGGACAAGACTGTAGGATTGAATGTTGAACTTAAGGGTTGGGTTTATAGGAAGAGAGTAGTTGGCGGTAAAGTATTCATAGTGCTTAGGGATTCCAGCGGAATAGTACAATGTGTTATTGACAGAGGGAAAGTAGATGATGTTACATGGAAAAATGCTGAGAAAATAACCAGGGAAAGCAGTTGTATTGTTGAGGGAGTAGTTAGGAAAGAGCCTAGAGCTCCTACAGGATACGAGATTCATGTATCTAAGCTTAAAATAGTAGGTCTATCGGACTGGTTTCCCATAAGAGGTAGTGAAGGAGTAGATTATTTACTGGACAACAGGCATTTATGGATAAGGTCTAGGAAAATACAGGCTATTATGAAAATTAAACATACCGTACTGCAGGCTGGTAGAGAATACTTTAATAGGAATGGGTGGTGGGAAGTAACTCCACCGATAATTACAGGTTCTGCTTGTGAAAGCGGGGCTACACAGTTCGAAATAAACTATTTTGGTCAGAAAGCCTATCTTAGCCAAAGTGCCCAACTCTATTTAGAAGCTTTAATATACACTTTAGATAAGGTTTGGAGCTTAACGCCATCGTTTAGAGCTGAAAAATCTAGAACTAGAAGACATCTTGCCGAATACTGGCACTTAGAAGCTGAAGCTGCATGGTACGATATGGAGGATATGATGAAGGTTACAGAAGAGCTTGTAAACTATATTGTGCGTAAAGTTTTGGATGAAAGACTAGAGGAATTGGAGTTTCTAAAAAGAAAAGCAGAAGTTTTAGAAAATATGAAACCGCCATATCCAAGAATAAGATACGATGAAGCAATAGAAATACTGCAGAAGAAGGGAGTAGATATTAAGTGGGGTGAAGATTTAGGGGCTGATGAAGAAAGAGTGTTAACGCAGGAATTTGATAGACCATTCTTCATAACCCACTTCCCAAGGCAAATAAAAGCATTCTACATGAAACTAGACCCCGAAGACCCGAAATACGTTCTAGGATTTGACTTACTTGCCCCAGAAGGATATGGTGAAATAGTTGGCGGTAGTGTAAGAGAAGACGACTATAAGACATTAGTTAAGAGAATACTTGAGTTCGGACTAAACCCTGAAGAATACAAGTGGTACTTAGACTTGAGAAAGTATGGTTCTGTACCACATTCAGGCTTTGGTCTAGGTGTAGAAAGAACAGTTATGTGGGTTGCAGGCCTAGACCATATTAGAGACGCAATACCATTCCCAAGGTTTAGGGAAAGGTTAAAACCGTGAAAGCTGAAGGCTTAGCCTATGGCCGAGGAATGTAGTGATTTTGTAGACTGTAGGGAAATCTTCAAACAACTTGCCAGGGAGAAGAGAATATCCGTTTACCTATCTAAGCATGCTCTTGAAAGAATTGTGGAGAGAAGATATTGGGGGTTTAAGGGGGCAAAAAAGGAGGTAATTGTTGATATAATTAAAAATGTTTTTAGAGATGGGGAATTCAAAGTCTTCGCAGATAAAATCATTGTATGGACGAAAAACTATGTCCTAATATGCAGTATTAGTAGAGAATTCAACATCGTAGTGAAAACAGTAATTACCAGGGCAACTCTAAAGAAGGAACTTCAGGAGAAATTAAGGAAAGGTATTAGGGTGAAATGGGAACAAATAAATGTTGAAATACCTAAACTTCAGACCAGTACAAGTGATGATTATGGGTAAGAGCAAATACAGGTTAATGATGAGTAAGCTAAAGGAAGAATTTAAAAGTAATCCATGTCCATTATGCTTACTGATTAAGGCTAGTATTATCGCTTATGATAAAGTGGAAAATAAAATTGCGAAGAAGGAGAAATAAAAGCATCTAAAACTAAAATATAGTACTGATGCTTAATGAGTGCATCACATAAAATTCTTAACAGAAAAGGCGTTGTAGTTTTAATACTTTTCATTTCATCTACGCTTTTGAGGTTACCTTTGCTTCTCCTATATCCTGTGTTTAGAACTGATGAACTTGCAGAAAACATTAGGGCATTAGCTATCATAAGATACGGGTTTGTTCCATTAACTAATAATGCTGAGTTCATAGGGGCATTGTACAACTATATAATAGCGTTAGTGTACCTCATAAAACCGAGCATAGCTTTCTCAAGACTTACTGTTGCACTGTTCTCGTCTTTAACCATTCCATTACTTTACATTTTAGGTTTGAAAATAATGAGAAATCCGTTAAAGGCATTATTAGCTTCAATAGTATTAGCTTTGTCCTCAGCACACATTCTAATATCAAGTCATGTAGCTTGGTCTGCTAGTTTAGCACCTTTCTTCCTAACGCTTTCTCTAGTGTACTTGCTCAAATCACAAATAGACGATCAGAAAGTTAGGAGAAACATGTTCGTTTTTGGCTTAACATCCGGGTTCGCTATTCAAGCACATCCATCAACTATAGCATCATACATAGCGTTTTTAACTTCTTGGACCATAATATATGGGAAATCGCTTCTAATAAAAATTATTAAGAACACTAAGTATTGTTTATTGGGTTTCTGTATTGGCTATCTAAACATGATTCTATTTAATATAATTAACCCCTTAGGTTCCATAAAAGCAGTATTCAGAGCTTCATGGACAGGTCTCCACGGCGGTCTTACGCTTTACGAGTTTATTAAAAGGATGGTTTTTGTCTTCTTAGAGTATGTAACCATGTTAGTTTCAGGAATACCTATTCTACCCATTCAGCAACTTATAAAAACACCACTGTTTTACATATACTTGATACTGTTCTTTACAATAGTTGCCTATAGTGTTAGGAAAAGCTATTTAGCTAAATTTATTGTAATGTACATTATACTATCGCTTATTATAATTTCCATAGGAACGAAGGGAATTATGACATTAAACATATTTGGGTTTGCATGGGGTCCCCATTACTTACAGCAACTCTTACCATTAACTTCAATGTTAATTGCCGAGGCCCTAGCTACAACATCACATGGCTTAAAGAAAATAGGCAGGATAAAGCGCATACTTGCATTCGTAGGTCTGATACTAATTATAGTTATATGGCCTTTCACCAATCTACTATTCGTTTATGGGTTTGTACGTAAGGAAAAATGTACAAATGAAATATTTATTCAAACGTTAAACTATTTAAAAACTAAGTATGGTAAAGAAATCCCTATTTTCGTTGAATACTCCCTTAAAAGCCAAGGAACATTATTACTCTATGAGCTAGCCCTACTAGAAGGTATGAATGTGTATCCTCCATTAATGCCATTTAAACATGAGATTTCCAAATATGATATGGAAAGATTTCTTTTGGAAAACAAAAACATTACTCCTTTAGCTTTAATTGTTCAGCCATCGGGGTCGTATTTTAAAGCTATTGAGGAGTTACATGCAAGAAATATTATTACCATCAATGAGTACCATACTGTAAGGGCGTGCTTTAACGTTGAAGTCTATAAGGTTATTGTGATCGGGGAGGTTCATATCTAGAAATAAGCTAAATAGTAGGTAATAAACTACTATAGTATTGTGATAATATGAACATCGAAGAAATCACTAACATTTTCTACAAGGAGTTTTCAGGCATAAATGCCCTAAATAAGCTCTACGAAATTTCTAAACACCATAGAATTCAAGGTTCAACAGGACTTGTTGAAACTGCTAAATTCATTAAAAATTACTTAGATGAGCTGGGATTTAATGTCAGTGAAGTAAGATTCCCTTACGATGGGGTATCAAAGTTTTTCGGTATTACAGTAAATATGGGGTGGGATGTTTATGATGCATCACTATATATGGTTAAGCCTAAGGAGAAACTACTACATAGGTTTTTAGACTCCCCTACACTGGTTGTAGCACATAGCCCTAGTACCAGAGGGAAGTTTATTGAAGGCAGCCTCGTTTACGTTAATGCAGGGTTTAGCAAGGATTTTGAGAAAATAGACGTTAGCGGGAAATTCGTTCTAACACATGGTAGAGCGTACAGAGCGTTTATTGAGGCAGCTAAAAGAAATGCTTTAGGTGTTATTGTTTTTCGAAAAGACTCTAAAATACCTGAAGCTGTACCTTATCAAGGTCTTTTTCTAACGAAAAACGAAGTTAACAAATACATGAACACTATTGCTTTATCGATATCGGAGAAAACGGCTAAAGAACTTCTCTCATATTTAAAGAAAGGAGAAAACGTTATCTTAAGGGCCTACATTGACTCAGAGTTTAAGGTTAATGAAGGCATTGTTATTGTAGCAGAATATGAAGGAAGAAGTGAGAGACACGTAGGACTCGTAGCTCACTACTGTCATCCAAAACCAAGCGCTAATGATAATGCTTCGGGAACAGCTACACTAATGGAAGCTGCTAGAACACTCAAAGCTGTAGTAGGTTCTAAACTTGAAAAACCAGATTTAGGTTTCAAATTCATATGGGTTCCTGAATACACTGGTACGCTTGCACTTTTCGCTCTTAAACCTGAATATGTGAACAACATAGTCTATGTCATAAATTTAGATATGGTTGGTGAAGCACAAGACAAGACGAGGTCAACTTTTATAGTATTTAGAACACCAATGTCACGTATCTCACTGTTAAATGCTGTAGTGGAATATGTAACAGAGAAGATTGTAGGAAAGCTGAAAACCTTTGGAGGAACAGGTAAATTACCGATAATAAGGTATACTTTTGAACAGTTTTCTCCAGGAAGCGATCATGACATCTTCAATATTATGGGTATATCGTCAGTGATGATTAACCAATGGCCTGATAAGTTTTATCATACCGACATGGATACTCCCGACAAGGTTAATCCTGAAATGCTTAAAATAGCAGGAACAATATCGTTGTCGACACTATACGTTATAGCGTCAAGGACTTTCTATGACAGTATTCTGGACATTACATATCATTGGGTTCTTGAGTACTATCATAAAATGATGAAAGAAGCAACAGAAGATGACTTGGTCTATAGCATTAGGTGTCAAGAGCTGAAAAAGTATATGCTAAAGGTATTTGCAGAATTCACAAAGATATGGCCTGAGGGAAAGGAAGTCATTAAGAAGCGTGCTGAAAGGGTAGGTAAGGAGCTAACTATGACTAAAGCTAGAATCTATAGGAGAATCGTTAAAACACCATGGAGAAAGAGAATCATACGGCTTAGAAAGCGCGAGCTTATTTCATTAAGAGAGCTAAAGAAAAAAGTCCCTATTAGATACTATGAGAGAATGGTAAGGCTTTTCGAGGAGTGTAAAGAACTAAACACATTATTATACTCTGCTATGATGATGTTGTGGGATAAAGAGCTAAGATATGAGGAGCTAATAAGGTACTTAACTATGGAGTATGGTAGGGTAAATGAAGATAGATTACGAGAAGCATTTAAAATACTAAAGAAGGGAGGTTTCCTGGAAATAACATAAAACATTTCAGCATTAGATAAATAAGAATAGGTTTAACTATAATATTTTAATAGAAAAGATTGTAAAAGAATATTAAATATCGGGTGTTTAATGTGCCAACCAAGGTCAGTAGATATAGTGGTATAGCATTGTTGGCTGTGGGTTTAGTGTTATTGTTTATAGTGTTCTTCCTAGCATACAACGAGTATATAAGCGTTGAAAAACCTAGTGCTACCGGAGTAGAAAGCATGGTTGCATGGATTATGGAATGGGGAGCATATATAGTAATAAAAGTTGCTTTCTTAGGAGTAATGGGGTGGGTTGGTTCGATAATAACTATGAGAGCAGTAACGTTGCTTACAGCATCTTCGGAAACTATACCATCTGAGTAAAAGCATCTCCTACCATGGCTGACGTATATTTTTTAACTCTTTAGGTGTCATGTTTGAAGGGAGCTGCTAAGGCTATTAGAGCTATAGGTACGGCTTTGGCAGTTTTACTTGTATTTGTCATAATAGTAGAGCTTTATTTTATGTATACTGATTTTGCTTCGCAGAATGTTATGCTGGAACCTCTCATGAACGAGGTTACATGTAGTTTTAACGGATCCATTGGTGTTTTAAAAGTACCTATTAAAGTATCATATAACGGTTCCCGAACACTTAAGAGTCTAAGAGTCGTATCTCTAATAAACACTACAGAAACTTCTCTAAAGTTTCAATCTAAAGAAGTAACCTTAGAAGCTAAGTCATCTAAAACAGTAAAACTTCAAATGACGATCCCGGCTAGTTTAGCCAATAGTATTCTCAAAGAAAACACTACAATATATTTCGGCTTAAGCTTCATGTACGATGGTATTTTCGGCGTTGAAATACTTACTAAATCTCCTCAATCACTAGTTCCTAAAGCACAGCTTTATAGTTCCTCATCATTTGAATATGTTGATCCAAAGTATGAAAGAGTAGTATTAGTTTTCGCAATAATTAATCCGCTACCTGTACCCATTGAAGGTGAAGCCCATTTTATTGCTCAGGGGGATAAACTAAGCTATAAAGTCGCTAAGAAGATAGTGTTGAAAGAATGTTTTGTAACGCCTTTAACAATAGAGTTCGTTGCCCTTGATGCGGACTTGAAGGAGGGAATAACTTATACGCTGTTTTTGAAGGTAAAACCAGATATTGAAATAGTTTTGAATAAAGGTTTGTTAAAGGTGTAAATAATGTTCAAAATCATACTTAAGGGTGCTTTGAGAGGTTTACTTGAAGTACTTGTTACTATTGCTATACCATTGTATGTAATATATACTTTAGCTACAAAGTACATTACCGCAATTCCAAACGTTCCACTTACCCTTAAAGGTTTAAGGTATCCATACTCTATAGAGGAGATAATTATCATCTTAGCTTTCGTGTACATTCTAGTAGCGATATTGGAGGAGCATAAAACTTGGAGAGTATTAGGTGCTTCGTTGAAAATGTTTATTGCAATAATATGTTTCCTTATATTATACACTTTACTTAATGGTGGTATCTTAAACTATAGCGGTACTATAATGGGTTATGATGTAATAGCTACTATAGATATACGTATATTCTTATACCTTTATGGTGTATTGATAGTTTTTCCATCACTTTTAGCTTTTATACTTGAGATTTCAGGGAAAGCTTCAGGTGCCTCGGAGTAACAGAGCGAGAATAGCTTTTTGCATGTGCAACCTGTTTTCTGCTTGATCCCATACGACAGACCATGGTCCGTCAATAACTTCATCGGTTACCTCCTGTCCTCTGTGAGCGGGTAAGCAGTGCATGAAAATAACGTCTGGTTTCGCTTTCTTGATAAGCTTAACATTTACCTGGTACTTTGATAGTTCCCTTATTCTTTCTTCAGCTTCCTTCTCCTGGCCCATACTAACCCATACATCAGTATATACTATATCAGCTTTTTCAACAGCTTTTTCAGGGTCTTCCTCGAAAACTATTTCTGAACCGGATTTTTCAGCTTCCTCATAAGCTACTTTAAGCACCTTAGGATCAGGCCTGTACTTCTTAGGTGAAGCTATGGTTATATGTACGCCGAATTTGGTTGAAGCTAATAATAGGCTTTGAGCAACATTATTTCCTCCATCACCTACAAAGACCAGCTTTAACCCTTTCAACCTACCTTTCTTTTCAAGAATAGTAAACATGTCAGACAGTGCTTGAACAGGGTGAAAAGAGTTACTTAAGCCGTTAATAACGGGGACTTTTGAGTGCTTAGCCATTTCCTCTAAATCTTTGTGTTCATAAACTCTAGCAACAATACCGTCAACATATCTACTCAAGGTTCTTGCGGTATCTGCTATGGTCTCTCCTCTCCCAAGCTGCATTTCATACCAGTTAAGAGAAATAGTGAAACCACCTAGTTGCTTCATAGCTACATCGAAGCTTACACGTGTTCTAGTACTTGGTTTCTGAAATATCATAGCCAACGTTTTACCTTTAAGTAGGGGTATTATTCTTTCCCCGGAGTAATACTTAATTTTAAATTCTGCAGCTTTTTTCAAAAATAATTCGAGTTCTTCCCTAGTATAATTGCCAAGCCATAGAAAATGTCTTCCTTTAAGATTCAATGCTTTAGCACCCTGAAAAGTACAGTTTAAGATTTTAACTTCTCTAGTAACTCATCTATCATTTTCAACGCATTATTATATGTATTTTTACCTTTCTCGGTAACCTTATATTTCTTAACACCTTTCTCAACAAAAACTTCTAGGAGACCCTCTTTTACAAGCCTATAGAGAACAACATATAAGGTTATTGTTGTCGGATTAAATCCGAATTTCTTTCTTATCTTAACTTTAACATCGTATGCATATGTTGGTTTATCTTTTAGAACAGATATTATGTATAGCCAGAGTGTTTCTATAGTTATTTTCCTACGAAGTCTATTTAGAGCCTTTGTTTTGAGCAAATCTATTAACCTCTACCATGAATATTTTCTAAAAATAGCTTACGTATATAAACATTTATATTCACGGGAGGTATATTTATACACATACATATTTATCTATATAAATATGAGTTAAACCAAGGTGAGATTATGGGCAAAATTAGAGTTGCAATAGTTGGTGTAGGTAATGCAGCTTCAGCGCTAGTTCAAGGAGTATACTACTATAGGGATGTTGATGTAAACGCTTATGTTCCAGGGGTTGCTAATGTAAAACTTGGTCCTTACCACATAGGCGATATTGAGTTTTCGGCGGCTTTCGATGTTTCAATAGAAAAAATTGGTAAAGATCTTAGTGAAGCTATATTCGCTTATCCTAATATTACGCCGAAATTTGCAGATGTACCTAAGCTTGGAGTTATTGTAAGAAAGGGTAAAGTTCTTGATGGTGTAGCTGAGCATATGAAAGAATCGTTTAAACCCATAGATGACGATAACGATGTCACGTTAGATACCATAGTTGATGAGCTTAAGGAAACCAAAACCGATGTTCTAGTTAATTTATTGCCTGTTGGTAGTGAGGAAGCTACTAGATTCTATGCTAAAGCAGCTTTAGAAGCTGGTGTTGCCTTTGTCAACGCTATTCCGGTATTTATAGCTAGTGACCCTAATGGTTACTGGCCGAAGCTCTTTGAGGAGAAAGGGATACCTTTACTAGGTGATGATGTTAAGGGGCAGATAGGTGCTACGATACTTCATAGAACCTTGGTAAGATTGTTATACATGAGAGGTGTAAGGGTTGAAGAAACATACCAGCTAAACATTGGTGGAAACACAGACTTCTTAAACATGACTGTTGAAGAGAGATTGAAAAGTAAAAGGATAAGCAAAACAGAAGCTGTAACATCAATCCTACCATATGGTAAGGAATTGGAGAGAGAAGGTAAAGTAAGGATAGGTCCAAGCGATTACATACCATTCCTAGGAAACACTAAAGTAGCTTACATTTACATTAAAGGGATATCGTTTGCGGATTTTCCAGTAACATTAGAGGTTAAACTTACAGTAGATGATAAATCAATGATTTCAGGAATACTCATCGATGCCATAAGATCAGCTAAAATAGCTAAAGACAGAGGATTAGGAGGAGTAGTAATAAGTCCATCAGCGTTCTTCTTCAAACATCCACCAATACAAGCGCCAGACGATGAAACGGCAAAAAGATGGTTTGAGGAGTTCATTGAAGGTAAGAGAGAAAGATAGTTTTTGTCTCTGTATTTACCAGGTACCTATTTATAATATCCTCACTTCTACATTCATTTAGGTGTAACTTAGTAATGCTTGTTTTTACGGCTATGTCTAAGAAGAGATTTTATCTTAGAGCACATATTTCAAAGTTTGTTTTTGAGAAGGGAGCTATACCTATAAATCCATTCATGTGTTTCGACTACTTTCTTTTAGATACGGTCGATAGGAATCTTGTCAGGAAAGCTAACTCTAAGCTTTTAAGTATATGTGATGAATTATGGGTTTTCGGGGAAATTAGTGATGGAGTTTTAAGGGAGATAATGCAAGCTAAGAAGGAAAAGAAGAAGATTAGGTATTTCAAAATAGTTGATAAACCACTAAAATTTATAGAAATTAGCGAGAACGGCGTAGAATACGAGGAAGATGCATTAGCGATTTTAGGTAAAATGTGATGCTCAAGCCTAGGAGCGCTAAGGACTTCCCCGTAAGTAGCTTCTCTGTAGACCTGGGTAGTGGCTACGTTATGTGCGGTGTTTGCGAAAGAAGATGTTTGCTTAAAGAGGGTGAGAAGGGATATTGTGGAAATAGAGTAAACGTTGATGGTGAAATCCGCGTTATTGGATATGGTATTCTAAGCGCTATTGAAAGTAGGCCAATTGAAATCAAACCTCTCTTTCACTTCTGGCCTAACAGTACTGCTTTAACATTCTCTAACTGGGGATGTAATTTCCACTGTCCCTGGTGTCAAAATTACCATTTAAGCTTCCAAACACCTGACATTAAGTGGGGTAAAACGTATTCTCCAGAAAAGATTGTAAAAATGGCGCTTAAAAACGGTGATGAAGGATTATGTGCGAGCTTCAATGAGCCTACTACACAGCTCGAATATCTTATTGATGTTTTTAAACTAGCTAAGAAGAAGGGATTGTATAACACAATTGTAAGTAATGGCTACATGACGTTTAGTGCGCTTGAAGCACTTTACGAGGCTGGACTTGATGGCTTAAACTTTGACATTAAGGGATGCTATGAAACATATAATAAATTCATTGGAGCTTTAGATCCTATGATAGTTTTTCGAAATGCTAAGAGAGCTTTAGATCTAGGAATACATGTAGAAATAGTTTATTTAATGGTAACCAAGGCTAATGATTGGGATGAATGTTTAAGATGGGTTTTAAAAAGACATGTAGACGTACTTGAAGAAAGTGTTCCACTGCACATAAACAGATATTATCCTGCTTGGAAATACTATGAGCCACCTACAGATGTAAACAAGCTGATTGCAGCGTACAATATCGCCAAGGAGGAGTACAACATAGAATATGTTTACGTAGGAAATATAGGTGATTGGCGTTATGAAACAACATACTGTCCTAAATGCGGGAAACCGTTAATTATTAGAGCTGGATACCGTGTTTTAGAATACCATGTCACTAACGATAATAAATGCCCGTACTGCAATGCTAAAATAAACATTGTTGGAAAGTTTATTAGAAATAAAATGACCATACTGCCTTTTTAGCTTTTTAAAACACTTAAAACACATGCTGTTATAAGGGATATTCTACTTAAAACTTTCCAACCTGTTTTAAGCCACTTCATAGAAGGTGTTAAGTTAACTTCTCTTATCCACATTAACCCTGTTAGACCATGTTCCTTATGATGCTTAACATTAGTTCTTATAAGCTTAGGAGATCCCCAGTACCTGCTATAAATATATATTTCGCATTCCTCAACTTCTTCACTCACTCTTCTAACAGGGACTATGAAGAATGCTGAAAATACGTTGGGATCTTCAACACTAAAGCTATCTTTAGTAATTACTTCTTCTAGTTTAGACCCTACTTTTGCACTAACGTTTAAAATGTTCATCCATTTCTCTACCTGTAAATTACCTTCTACCTCTGCTAGTCTAAATGTTCCAAGCTCTTCTTTCTCCATGAACTTTAGTTTCCATAGGCTTTTAAACCCGTCTTTGCTTACTTCATAATATTCTACGCCATAATATCCTATGGGATCATAATATAGAATCAACCACTTCGACAAATTAGGAGAATAACCAACAATAAATCCTATGGGACACGTTTTCGGCAGTAAGGGTATGTTGTGTTTAGGAGGCTTAAACGTTGGCGGTAATACTTTCCTTCTCCCATTTCTCTTGAAGACAGCTATTACTCCGTATTCTGAGTGTCTTCTAACAAGGTCTTCAAGAAGAGGTCTTGGAATAGATGTTATTTCGCAAGCATATTCTACAATATTCTTATGTATGTTTTCGTGGGTTTTCAAATATTCCTTAGGTAATACATTTATAGATATTTGGCTAGGGTTTTCTAAGTCATTAACTATTTCCATTACAATAGGGTATTCCCCATCTGCAGATATTGTCTTAAATATTTTCTCTAAAACAGCACTATACACGCTAGTTAATGTTGCTGATGCCGTAACATAAGATTCTTCAGGTTTTCCAAAATATATTGTACCTAGTGTTGCGGTTTTTGTATAGAATGTGAACTTTCTTTTCTCCACATCATCTGTTTTCACGTGAACTATTTCGTTAAGTAGGGATGATATTTTGGATGCAATCTCCGATGCGTCAACTACTCTTCCGTCTTCAAAGCCTCCCCATAAAATATGTTTTTTCGTGTAGAAGTCTTTGTTAAAAACTATTTTAAGCTCATTGTCTATGGTTAATGGCATTTCCTATCACTTTTATTCTTCAGCCTTTTCCTCTACTGCTGGATACTCCAAAGTTCCTTCGGAGTAAGCTATGGATTTTTCTTTTTTGAAGATGTCTATTGATAGTTTTACTCCCTTAACGTTAACGTTTATCTCTCCGCCTTCCTCGCTATAGTCAAACGTTACTTCTCCGCGGACCTTAAGTAGGTAGCCTTCAGGAAGAGGTAAATCGTAACCATTCTTTATTAGTGCGCTAGCTATTCTATATGATAAATACTTTGTTAGCTTCCTACCAATTTTATTTATCTTCGTCTTCTCCATGCCTATAAAAGCGTCTTTTAATGGTCTGGAGAGGCCTACGGTAACTACGTATGCTGGGTCATTTGCTGCTCTTGTTGTAAACTTTAAGGTTACCATAGTTTATCCCCACTTTAACTATTTAGTTTTTAAAATTTAAACTTTGAACAATAGATTTTATGCGTAAAGTTCTATGTATGTTTCCCAATTTGTGATGCTGCTATAGCTACCTGCCCTAATGCTAGTCCTCCATCTCCCGGTGGTACCTTGGTATTGAATACTACTTCGATATCTTCTTCTCTTGCTCTTTCCACTATGGCCTTAATGATGAAGTCATTTACAGCCGCTCCACCACTAACTAAGATTTTTGGAAGTATTTTTCTTCCTTTCATCGCCTTTAAGGCTACTTCAGCTAATGCTTCACCTACATTGTACTGTATTGTTGAAGCAATATCTTCCTTCCTCTTACTTTCTAGGTTATCAAATACCCACCTGAACATGTCGACAACATCAATTAGAAAAACACCATTTTCAACTGTTATTTTAGGTTGGTAGTCTAGAACTTTGCCCTTATTCCTCTTAGCATATGCTTCAAGCTTCATTGCAGGTTCTCCTTCATACGTCCTTAGATAGCATATGCCAAGTAATGCAGATATGGTGTCCAGAAATCTGCCTGTACTTGATGTCATTGGTGATAACCCGCTATTAACTTGTCTAATTACTATGTCTAATTCTTTTAAACCATACTTTAGCCACTTATGTAGTCCATTGCGAATAATGTATTTTCTAGTGTAGTCCTCGCCGAATGTCTGCATCATATAGCTTATTAGCATTCGTACAGGATATAATGTTGCTAAATCTCCTCCCGGCATAGGCTGGTATACTAGATGTCCTACTCTTTTGAAACTACTATATGATGCTAATAGAACTTCCCCTCCCCAAATATTTCCATCAAGACCGTAACCCACTCCATCTATAGCGATACCCACGACCCACTTATAGTATGGTATTTTTTGCTCCACCATTACGGACGCTATGTGCGCATGGTGATGCTGAATGGCAATTATTTTAGATGAATATTTCTCGGACCATTCTCTAGCGAGTCTTGTTGTAGCGTATTGGGGGTGCATGTCGGATACGTAAATAGCTTTCCTTAAATCTATATGGTATGTTTTTGCAAGGAACATTAATGCTTCTTCTAGGAAACATAGTGTTTCATAATCATCCATATCACCTATATATTGAGTGGGTATTATGTAGTTCTTTATTCCAATAGCTCCTGCATTAGCTAGTTCAGCACCAAAAGCTATTATAGGTTTATCTAATTCTATAGGTGATTTAAACCATTTTGGAGCATAACCTCTACTTCTACGTAAGAAAGTTAATTTACCATGTGTTAATCTAACAACACTATCATCGACTCTATTGATTATTCTTCTGTTATGCAATAGGAAGTAGTCTACATACTTTGATAATTTTTCAAAAGCACATTTCTCATCAATACACATAGGTTTCCCTTTCGGGTTCCCGCTTGTCATTATTAAGAACTTATCATGGGACCAGCTTAGCAACATATAATGTAGTCCCGTATAGGGTAGCATTATACCTAAGGTGTCTAAACCAGGTGCTACATATTCCGAAACGGGAGTGTTTTTCTTCTTAGGTACGAGTACTATGGGTTTTTCAGGAGATAGCAGTGCCTCAATTATTCTTTTACTAGGTTCAGCTATTTTCTCTACTACTTCAACATTTAACGCCATTAAAGCAAAAGGTTTTTGAGGTCTTCTCTTACGTTTCCTTAAAGTTAAAACTACATCGTCATCTGTAGCTAGAGATGCTATATGGAATCCTCCAATACCTTTAATCGCAATAATACATCCTTCATCTATTAGTTTTGCTGCTTCAAAAATGGGGTTCTTAGAGGGTATTGGTTCTCCTCTGTTATCTGTAAGCCATACCTTCGGTCCGCATTTTGGACAGCTTATTCCTTGTGCATGGAATCTTCTAGTATTTTCTGGGTCTCTATATTCTTTGAGACATTCGTTGCAAAGAGGAAAATCTATCATTGAAGTGTATTCTCTATCATAAGGGACCTTTTCCATTATTGAAAAACGCGGTCCACACCATGCACAACTATTAAAGGGGTACATATACCACCTGCTTTTAGGATCAAGTATTTCCTCTAAGCAGTACTTGCAAATACCTATATCTGGAGGAATCATTGAGTACAGTTTTGATTCAAAACTGCTTTTTAAGATCTTGAAATCTTTAAAGTTTTGTGTCTTCGTTCTTTCTAATTCTAATTCTTCAATTATGGCTGGTGGTGGTTTCTCTTTCTCTAAACGATGTAGAAATAGTAGCACGTTATCTAAGGTGCCTTCAACATGGATTTCTACTTCGCTTCCTCCGAGGTTCCTTACATAGCCTTTTACGTTGCTTTTACGAGCTATCCTATGAATAAATGGTCTAAAACCTACTCCCTGAACTATCCCCGAAACTCTAAGTCTTACTGCTATTTTTCCATGAGACAATATTTCCCTCTAAACATTTACCTTAAGTTCAACATATAAGTTACTACTTACGTATCAACTATAGAGAAGTAAGGTGAGGCATTAAGTTGTGTGTTTAGGGATTCCAGGAATTGTTGTTGAAGTTAAAGAAATGACAGCTATCGTTGACTTTGGAGGTGTAAGAAGAGAAGTTGATAGTTTACTTGTACCAGATGTAAAACCTGGAGACTACGTTATTGTCCATGCAGGAACTATAATTTCGAAGCTTGACCCTAAAGAAGCTGAAGAAACTATTAAAGCATGGCGTGAGGTTTTAGAAGCAATATATGAGGTAGAAGCATAAGGCATTTTATTTGCCATATGCTAATTAAACTTCCTAAAAAGGTTTTTATTGCGATTTTCCGGCTACTCTTTCCTAACTAATGCAATAATTACTATTAAGATGCCAAAAATTATAAGCAAAGCATTTGTTATATCCCTAATCACCGCTAATACCCTGGGTGCACCGATAACACCAGCAAGTATTAGTAAAAGGCCTATTAGAATAAGTCCTTCTCTCTTCTTACTTTTTACTTTAATTTCCTCTGGAACACCTTTTAGCGGTTTCTCAGGCATAATAATCCAAGCGGCGATGTATATTATTGTTGCTGCTATAGGGTTTATCACGAAGAAGGCCACGAAAGCTAATCTAACAATTGTAGGATCTATGTTAAAATACTCTGCTATGCCCGCACATACTCCGCCAAGAATTTTGTCTACACGTGAACGATAAAGTTTCCTTGATGTCTTCTCGCCCATCATGCTCACCTCAGCATATTCTTGGCACAATTTCCCCTACGGGAGGTTCTAGTATTCTTAAGCCCCCACTAATTGTTTCTACTAGAACATATCCCTCTTTACCCTTCCTTACCTCACCTATTATCTCAGCATCCTTATACCCTACGTTCTTAAGTTCTTCTACTAGGTTCTCAGCTTTACCTGGGTCTACAGCTATTAATGCTACTCCTTCAGAAGCTAGGCTGAAGGGATCTACTCCAAGCATTTCACTGTAAGCTCTAACCTCGTCTCTTAGTGGTACTTCTTTCTCCCAAATAATTATTGAGACTTTTGCTTTTCTCGCCCAATCATTTAAGGCCATAGCTAATCCTCCTCTAGTAGGGTCTTTAGCTGCATGAATTCCTCCAACTTTAAACGCTACTTCAATAGCATCAATTATCGGCGAGCAATCGCTTTTTATTGTCGGAGCTTCAGCTTCTAACCCTGTCTGGGCTATTAATATTGCCGCCCCATGCTCACCTATAGGGCCTGTAACTACGATTTTGTCTCCTGGTTTAATGTTGGAGTCTTTTATTAGCCTATTTTTAGGTATAATGCCTACACCTGCCATTGTTAAAACTATTTTGTCAATTTGCCCTTTAGGCATGACCTTGAAATCTCCACCTATCAATGCTACATTGTATTTTTCCAGAACTTTTTTCATAGAGTTTATAATTTCCTCCAGTTGTTTAATTTCGAAACCTTCTTCAACAACCATGGAGTCCATTACTGCTAAAGGTTTAGCACCCATTACCGCTAGGTCATTAAGTGTTCCAGAAGCTGCTAACTTACCAATATTACCTCCGGGAAAGAATATGGGATTTACAGTATAGCTGTCTATAGTGAAGGCTATGTGGCTGCCATCGCTTAGCGGTATTGTTGCTGAGTCTTCTAAGTCATCTAAACCTATGCCCGTACTTACTCTCTTTATTTTAAACAAGTTAACGAAGAATTTTTCAATAATTTCCCCTGTTTCCTTACCTCCGGCTCCATGAGCTAAGGTTATGGTTTCCAACATCATTGCCGCAAATACCCTACTAATTCTAGTTCTTCCAAAACCTTATAGCTCGTTAGGTTAAAAACATATTGTAAATAATCAGTGTAGAGTGTTTGCGCTTATGAGGAAAGGACTGCATGAAATAGTTAAGATGTACAGAGAGCTGAGCATAATCAGGGATGTCGTTAAGGGAATACATAAACTTGCCCCTAAAGTTATGAAAAAATATGGTGCAGAAAAGATAAAGATCATGCATGTTTGCGGCACCCATGAGCACACAATAACATATTATGGTTTAAGAAGTCTAATGCCTGAAGGACTAGAGTTAATAGCTGGTCCAGGATGTCCAGTTTGCATAGCCCCAACTAGGATAGTTGACGAAGCTATAGAGCTTTCCCTAAACTATAGTGTAACCTTGCTAACCTACGGCGACATGTATAAGGTTCCAGGTACCAAAATGAGTTTAGCCAAAGCAAGAAGCTTAGGTGGCGACGTTAGGATAGTCTATGGGTTTCTAGATGCAATTAGAATTGCTAAGAAACAAAATAAGCCATGCGTTTTCCTAGCTGTAGGATTTGAAACAACACAGCCAAGCGTAGCAAGCCATGTAGTTTTAAGAACAATTCCTCCAAACCTTAAGCTCCTTGTAGCTTACAGGTTAACCGTCCCGGCGGTTGACTATGTTTTAAACCAACCTGATATACCGTTGAATGGTATTATAGCGCCAGGCCATGTAACTTCAATTACTGGAGCTAAGGCTTGGAAATTTATCCCAGAAAAGTATCGTTTGCCAGCTGTTGTTGCGGGGTTTGAGCCTCTGGACGTTCTTTTGGCAGTGTTAGAAATTCTGAAACAACATCTAGAGAATAGGTTTAGAGTGTATAATGAATATTCCAGGGTTGATAGTTGGGAGGGTAATGTAGTAGCCCAGAAATATGTTGAAAAGGCTTTTAACATTGTTGATGCTGATTGGAGAGGCATAGGCATTATTCCTAAGAGCGGCTTGGAGTTAAAAGAGAAGTTCAAGAACTATGATTCAAGAAGCATGTTTGATATTAAAATAGATTATTCAATAGACTTACCTCCAGGATGTAAATGCGGTGACGTTACCTTGGGAAAAGCTGTGCCCACAGATTGTCCTCTATTCATGAGGGCTTGTACGCCAAGTAGGCCTTACGGTCCATGCATGGTTTCCTCTGAAGGAACATGCGCTGTTTGGGCAAGATTCGGAGGTGGAGGTAAGATTAAGGAGCTAGCTAAAATTCTTGGACTAGACAAGATAGTTTAAGTAAAGCTATGTTTCTCTAGTTTTCTCCTCAAGCTTCTTTATTGCTTCAATAATCCCTAAAATAATTGCTTCAGGTTTAGGGGGGCATCCAGGAACATATACGTCAACAGGAATAAATTGATCAACAGTTCCTGCTAGCGGGTAATTTTCTGTTCCGAAAACATTACCTGAGATGGCACATGAACCAACAGCTACGACAACTTTAGGTTCCGGTACTTGCTGATAAACTCTCAGTAATCGCTCTTTAGTGTGCTTAGTTACCTGACCTGCAACTACAAGTATGTCTGCATGTCTAGGGCTTGGCGCTAATAAGATCCCAAAACGTTCAACATCATATCTTGGAGTTAAAGCTGCAACTATTTCAATATCACATCCATTACATAGCCCCCCTGCCGGCAAGTGGAAAATCCAAGGAGACTTCTTCCTAGCCCATGCAGCTAACTTACAAAGTACCCCACACATGGCTATTTCACCTCTTTAACCAGAACTCTCATAAGAAGTTTTCTAAGGCTAGGAATGCTCTCTACTTTATGCCTACATTCAGGACATATCATTAAGTAATTTTTAAGTTCACTTATTGAAACAGTTTCACCCATTTTCTCTCTAATATTTTTAATTATCCATTCAACATGCTTTACTGTGGCAAAGTATTTTCCGCATATACGGCATTTAACCATGTCATGTTCTACTCTAGAGACGAAATCAAACTTGTTCGATGAAGGCATACCATAAATTTCCATTAGCTTTATAGAGTCTACTGGACAAGCTTCTTCACACCTAGCGCAGAAAGTGCATTTACCAAACCAGACTTCTAATATTTTCTTCCCGTCCTTTATTGTAATCGTTATTGCATCAGAAGGACATACATGTGCGCAGGCTCCACATCCAATACATGTTTCAGGATCGTATCTTGGCGGGCCTCTAAACTTCTTCGGAAACTGAGGTTGAACAGCTGGAAATGGTACTGTAGCTGGTTTAACGAAATACTTTACAGCTTCTTTAAGAATATTTACCTTCATCTCTACACACCTATTCCGGCAAGTATTCTTACAAGATCAATTAGTGCTATAATTAACGCTACTTCCCATAGAGGCCAGTATGCTTGTTCAATTCTAAACCTGGGATTAATTATGTCTATTACTGCGAATATTATAGCGAACAATGCTACTTTAACCATGAACAATAGAGCATTAAATACGAGATTACTTGTAATAGGCCATCCGAGGAAGAACGTAGCTGCTACAGACGATATGGTAAGCCATTTTAAAGCTTCATTTATTTCAAAAAATCCTCTTAGAACACCTGAATACTCAGTGTAAGGGCCAGCAACGATTTCTGTTTCAGCATGAGGTATATCGAATGGTCTTTTGGCAAGCTTTGCTTGAGCAGCTATTATGAAAGCTATGAAGGCTAAAGGTGCTCTAACAATGTTAGGGCCTAATGCGGCTTGGGTGCTAACTATTTTCTCAACACTTAAAGTTCCGGTTAGTATGAGAATTGTTGCTATGGAGAACCAGAAGGGTAGTTCGTACCATATTAGTAATGATGCTTCTCTACTTGCTCCAATAATACCATATGGGCTATTAGATGAAATACCTGCTAGAATTACAGCAAATGTTGGTATAGTTAGTAAATACAATAACACGATAGTGTCTCCTACAAAGCCTAGTAAGGGTTTACTAGACCAAATCGGGATAAGAAGCATAGCAGTAGCTAGAGAAACTATGGATATTATGGGTGCTCCGATAAATCCCGGTCTCCAAGCGTTTCTCGGAATTATAGTTTCTTTCGATAATAGTTTTATAATGTCAGCATATGTTTGGTACCATGGAGGTCCTCTTCTACCTTGCATTCTAGCTCTTATTTTACGGTATATCCAGATTAAGATTCCTCCGTAAAGTATTGAGAAAACAAAGCCTGGATACACTAGTAAGCCTATTATTAACAATAATTGAGCTACCATATTTTACCTCTCCTCCTTATGATTTCATCAAGAAGTATTGTCTTTTTCTTTCCTGTTCTCACATCTATTATGGCAAGCCTATCGTTACATGTTAAGCATGGATCTATGCTTACAATTATTTGAGGTGCATCAGCTAATTTATCACCTATGAGCATGGGCTTAGTTGAGGGTAGATTTACGAATGTTGGTGTTCTCAATTTTACCCTTTCTGGAACATTGGTGTAATTTGACCTAATATAGTATATTAGTTCTCCTCTTGGTGCTTCCGTTCTACCAATATCCTCATTTGGTCTAGGAACAGTTAACTCAGCCATTAAAGGTCCTTCAGGTAAGTTTTTGATAGCCTGCCTCACTATCTTTATGGATTCTAAGGTCTCTCTAAGCCTTACCATAATCCTAGCATAAACATCACATGTATCTTCGACGCATACTTCGAAGTCGAAATCTTCGTAGTTTATGTGCGGATCAGCTCTCCTAATGTCCTCCTCTATTCCTGAAGCTCTAGCTGTAGGTCCAACAACACAGTATTTCTTAGCTTCTTCCTTAGTTAAAACACCTACCTCCTTCGTTCTAGCCTTTATTGTCGGGTCTTCCTTAACCGCTCTAATAAGGTATTTTGTTCCCTTCTCAACTTTATCTAGTTTTTCAAGAATGTACTTACCCATTTCCGGTGCTATGTCTCTACGAACACCGCCAATAGTGTTTACGGAGTAGTTTACCCTATTTCCCGTTAATGTTTCTACGATGTCTAAAATGTCTTCCCTAATAGCCCATGAGTGCATGAATAATGTGTCGAAACCTATTACGTGCATTGCAATTCCAAACCATAATAGATGGCTATGAACTCTATTTGCTTCAGCCTGAACAACTCTAATGTATTGTGCTCTTTTAGGAACATCGATCTTTAAGCATCTCTCAACAGCAACACAATAAGCTGTAGTATGGGCGGCAGAGCATATTCCACAAACCCTCTCGAAAAGCTGAACATTTCTACGGTAACTTCTTCTCATAGCAAGCTTTTCAATACCTCTATGGTTAAAACCAGGTTTAATTAAAGCATTAACTATTCTCTCTCCTTCAACATAAACCTTATAGAAAGCCATTTCCTCAAGTGCCGGGTGATATGGACCTACAGGTACAGAGTAAACTTTACGACTACACATACCCATGTTTTCACCCTAAACCAATTTTCTGAAGAATAAGTTTTGTAGGAGATTTATGATATACTATAAAACCGAATTTCTTAGGGTCTAAACCTAGAGCTAATGCTAGAAGCTCTGCCAAATGAATTATAGGTACATCATATCTTGCTTTTGCCTTAAGCCTTACTTGACCAAATTCAAGTCTCATTAAGCATTGTGGGCATGGTGTTACAAGAGCATCAACACCTAGTTCCTTAACGCTTTTCAACCTAACTTCTGTTCTGTAGGTTAAGCTGAAAGCATCATCTACGGTTGAAGGTACAAAACCGCAACATAGCCTTTCCAGTCCATCCTTAACAAGTTCAGCTCCAGTGATCTTTATTAACTCATCAGTCATTTTAGGTTTCTTCCAAACATCTTCACCAAGCTCTACGACGAACAAGTGACATCCGTAATGAACAGCAACTCTTAGCCCATTAAGGGGTTTAACTATATTTTCCTTTATCTTCTCTAAACCTACATCTTCATATAAGACTTCAACTAAGTGTTTAGGCTTAATTTTGCCTTCAAACCTATATCCTAGTTTTGAAAGTATGTTGGAAACTTTTTCTCTAAGATCTTTTCTTTCCATAAACATTATTCTAGCTTCGAAAAATGATTCGAAACATCCATTACATGGAGTTAAAATGTCTAATCCCTTGTTCTCAGCTATTGCAAGGTTTCTAACAGCTAAGGTTAGCCAGAAAAGCTCATCTGCTATGCTACTGATTCTAGGCGGACAACATGATAGATCTTCAAGCTCCACGGTCTCGATGTTGAATTTTTTAAGAATAAACCTAATAGCTACTTCAACATGTGGAAGCATTGTTGAAATGTAGCAGCCAGGGTAAAATATGTATTTAGGCATAATCTAACACTTCCTAACAGGTACTTTCCTATTTACTTCGAGTTCTTTGGAAATCTTCTTTATCTCCTCAATGACCTTCTTAGACTCTAGAACAGGTGCCACTACCTCGGGTAAACCCATTTTAGTTCTTCTTCTCTTAACAATACCTGTTACGGAAGCTAAAGCTGCCTTGCTTGTGAGGTTTACTAAGTACTCAGCATATGTTGGCGGAAGTTTAGGCGCAATAGGTTTTCTAAGTGGCGGTTCAAGAGTCCAATCCGGTGGTAAAACAACTCTCTCGGGTTCTACATGACCCTCAAATTCTATTCCAAACAAGTCTCTGACTTCTCTTTCAAGCCAATTTGCTCCGGGAATAGTGTCCGTTAGTGAAGGTATTCTCGGATTTTCTTTAGATATAATAGTTTTTAATGTTAATATGTACTTATCCTTCACGAAGTGGTAAAGTAATTCAAAGTAGAATCCTTGGTCTAAAGTAGATATTGTTGATAATCTGAACCCATAGGTTTCAAAGACATCTTTTGCCAATTCCTTTAACTTTCCACTAGGTACTTCGAATATTACCCTCCATGGTACAATTTCTTTAACCCTAACGATTTTATCCTTATGTTTTTCAAGAATTTTGCTTAGAAATTCCTCCATAAGTTTCACCTTAGCACGTACAAGAGCACTATTAATGCTATTAAAACGTATAGGGTTACATAGCTACTTACATTTTCAAACCTTATAATATCGAATTCATTACTAAAACCGAAAATTTTCTCTGCGGCACGTATTATTAAGCGTTCATATCCTCCCTTCATAGAGAATGCATAGAGTTTAGAGAACGCTGTTTTCAATGCAAACACGAATTCTTCAGGTGTTACCTTAGTTTCCTCAAGAGGTAACAATGGTGGTGTAGCTTCACCACCGGTGAAAACTTCATACTTAAAGTCTTTTAATTCCTCAACAACCTTAACTGGTGGTAATGTTGTTCTTTTATAAAATGTTAAGCTAATGTAGTATATTAGGAGTACTATGGATGCAGAAGCTAATAGTACCAGTGTTAAAATGGTTGCACTATAGAACCCTATACTAGTACTATATCCGAGAAAAGTTACTTCAACCGGCGGCTTACTTAAGCCCAGAATGTTTACTACCGCAGGGTTTATTAAAGGACCTACTATGATCTGGGGAGCAACACCAATAATTATAGAGAACGTTGCTAGAATCATTAAGGGCACTTTCATAATTAATGGTACCTTCCGTGCTTCTAACGTTAGTTTTGAAGGCAGACCTAGGAACACGGAGTAAAATAGTCTCATGAAGTAGAGTAGTGTTAATGCACTAACAAATATGGCTACTAAAGTATATAATAAGTAAAGTCTTCCGATAACACCTCCTATTCTAAATGATGCTTCTAAACCTGCTTCATATATTAGAAGCTTACTTGCAAAACCGTTCAATGGAGGTAACCCTGCAACAGCTAAGCCACCTACTAGAACAGCTAAAGCTGTAATTGGTGTCTTACTTATTAACCCTCCAAGTTTTGTTATATCACGTGTTCCAGTAGCGTAAATAACTGCTCCAGCCGCTAAGGAGAGCATTGATTCCAGAAGAGCATGATTAAACATGTGGAATAATGCTGCTGATAAACCTAAAGCAGAACCAAAACCTAAGGCTAAGATAATGTACCCCATTTGGCTTACTGCAGAATATGCAATAATCCTTTCCATATCGTTCTCTATGAGAGCTAGAAAGGCTGGTATAAGTAACGTTATTACGCCAAACGTTGCGATAATTACGAACATTAACCCTGCCACCCATAGACTTTTTTAAGAAAGTTTAGTGCTTCACTTCTAGGAACAAATCTTAATGCATGTGTAGGACATACTTTGACACATTCAGGGTCGCCGTCACATAAATCGCATTTAACGGCGACTCTCATAACAGGGTCTTCATGAGGTATAGACATAGGACAAGCCAGTCTACATGAACCACAGCCTATGCATTTAAGAGTGCTTATACGCACAATTACCGTTCCATCCGGTAACTTATCCTTGTAGATAGCATTTACAGGACATATGTTTAAGCAATAGGGTTCATCGCAATGATGGCAATATGCTGCTTCGAAAGCCTTGAAAACGGGGTTAAATATTATTTTTATGAAAGACTTCTCATAATCGGCAACACCAAAATGCTTCATAGAACAAGCAATCATACATGTAGTACATGCCGTACATTTTGAACTGTCATGAACCAGAACCCTACTCTCAGCAGAAACTTCTGTAGAAATACTTTCAGCAGTAGTCCCCAATATTCATCCCTACCTTCATAGTATAAGAAGCCATGATAATTAAATATTGCTTTTCAAAATTGAAGAATATGATAATTAAACCGAAAACTCATATTAATAATTCAATTACGCTGCAACTTCCAGCAATTAAGCGGTAATTGTAGTGCTATAGGTAATTGTTGGTAGCCGGGCGGGGATTCGAACCCCGGTCACGGGGGTTCTCCGGTTCCCCCGCCAGAGTCGGGTTGCGGACCGTCGGCTACCATGTATCAGTTGTACTTTTGACCTTATATAAATACTTTACCTCATCATTGCATAATGTTTCATTTCTAACCATTTACTTACTTTTAAGTGCTCAAGAGGTTCATTTAAGCCACATTTAATCACGTTTGCTACTATCCATTCAGAGAATTTTCTCATAGAATTCCCAGTCAGAACAATTAATCTCTTCTCGGGTCTTAGCTTAGGTTTATAGCCTAACGCTTTAAGCTTATTAGCTAATTTTTCGAAGTAGTTTAGGCTACATGAAATTTCTATTTTCCTATAACCAACAGATCCGTCACCTAGAATGTAGAAAAACCATGAGATAGGATTGTTTAATAATAACAAACTTTTAGTTGTAACTTCAAAGATCCTGGGACTAGAAATATTCAAAGCTGGTCTCAGCTCTCCTTTAGTGGAAACAGTTACTGAGTCTACCCTTAAGCTAAATACGTTTGGCGAATTTATTAAAATCCACAATACTGCTTGCCAATGTTTTGTTGTACGCATTCTTATGTTCTTTCCCTTAATAGCTCCATCGCTAAGCAAGAAACCTATGAAAGCCTCATAATTACATGGTTTTGCAGAAATTTCAGACTTAATTTTGATCGTTTTTAAATTTTTAAAGTGAATGTCCATTATAATATTTCCGTCAAAGTATCCTATTCTCAATATGCAACGGTCTGCGTTAATTTTAAAGTTAATGGTTTTCATACATGTTTTCACATATAGGTTGTAATTTCCCTGCCTCAACAAATTGAGTATATGGGGAATAATGGAATTTACTGTGTATCTTATGCTTTCATTGATCATATTATGTATAATGTTTGCTAAACCACTATAGGAATTTATCACGTATTCTGTCTTAAAATTCTTACTATGCAGAAAAGTTCTATTTTTTAGGTCATTCCTATAATTTCTTAGGGATTCCTTCAAGATACTCTTGACTTTCTTAAGAATAGTTTCTCTGCTTGCTAATCTATGTTCATGTAAAGAAGGGGGATAGGAAGAGGATAGCCGACGGTCCGCAAAGCCCCGCATCCTTGACCGCTAGACGACCCGGCTTCTCTATTTTAAACACTATTTACTATTCATTTTTTAAACTTTCTCAATAATAGGAGTAAAGCTTATATTTCTAGTATTGCAAGTATTACATAGGTGACAAGGATGTCCGAGAAACCTAAGAAGAAAACTGTTACGATAAGAAATATTGATGAAGAACTATATGCTAAGGCTTCGGCATTAGCTAAGTCTATTGGTGAAACAGTTGGTGAAGTAGTTAACGAAGCACTTAGAGTATTCCTATCATTAGCTGAAGGATCTTATGAATTAGTTCAAAGGGTAAGAGAGGGTATGGAAACAACATTAAAAACTATTACTATTGGAGATTTAGATGAACTAGTAGTTTCAAAGAAGGATTTAGAGGATGTTGAAGGAAAGGTGAGATTTAGGAATATTAAGAAACTTATATTCGACAATACTGTTGACCTTGAAACGTTCAGCAAGAAAGTACATTCGATAGTTTTCGTAGATGAAGTTATAATACCGAAAAATATAGTCAAGCTTAAGGCACTATCTAAAATGAAGTTCGTAAAGAGAATAAGCTATAGCGAGTAATCTCTGCTAAAAGCAAAAGCATTAGAAAGGCAATACGCTAATGTTCCATACGCTCTTAGAAATAAAGTGAACACCAAAAACTATAAGTATTAACCCTAGAATTCCAACGAAGAACCTATAATATTTTTCCCTCAAAATATTTTTTCCAATGAAAGCCATGTGAGCTGTAAAAGAAAGCCAAACAAAGTCCATCCATACATGAGAGACGTATATTAAGGGTAATCCGTAGTATGATAGAATGTTTATTGTAGCGTAAATAAATGTAGAACCTATAAACAACCACCAAAGAATAAAGAATGGATTAAAAGCTGATAATAAAATTCCCATAATTAATGGTCCATGTTTTTCAAGTTTCATACTAGCTAACTCACTTTTTCCCTTTAAAACATTAGCTATTTGTAATGTTCCGAAAATTAACATAACCGTACCTCCTAAAACTCCCAGAAATACTTTGAAATTAGCCATATACATTATGGAAATTAGCCCTAAACCTATAGTCATATATAGGGGAAACTCGACAATCATATGCCCTAGAGCTACCTTGAAACCAGATCTCCAACCTCCACGAATACCATAGATGAGATTTGTTACAAAAAGAGGGCCTGGTGCAAGTGCTCCTGTTGCAGAGAGGAGCTGTACCGTTATAAGTAAACCTATAATTGATTCATTAGACATTTCTAATCTTACTCTTCTGCTTCTATTTCCTTCTCCAATCTGTCTAGGAAGTAAACCATGAACTTATATCTTTTCTCAGCCATTTTCTTAGCTTTTTCGGTCCACATGAGATCTTTTAGCTTAAACAGCTTTTCATAGAAGTGATTTATTGCTTCCTCCAAGGTTCTACCTCTGTAAGCGGATTCCATAAAAACTCTCATAATACCAACGGCACCCAAGGCATCAAGCTTATCGGCATCGCTTAGAATTCTACCTTCAATAGTCTTAGGTGTATATTTTAAGGTAAAACTATGGGCTAGAATAGCGTCAACAACTTTGTCTATGATTTCTTGAGAGAACCCATACTGTACTAGAAGCTTCTTAGCCATCTCCGCACTAAGAATAGCATGATGTTTACGTAATGTTTCCTCTTCAACCCTGCCAATATCGTGAAGCAGAACAGCTAATTTAAGAACTAAAGGATTTACTTCTTTAAAGTCTTCAGCGAGTTTAAAAGCAATTTTCATAACTCTCTCAATGTGCGGGAATCCATGAACTGGTTCAAAACCTAAGGTGTCGATCACCATTTTCTCAATATCATGAACGATCTTTTCTAGGGAGGACGTGTCTTTTGTACTATTCAGGCTTGCTGCATCATGATATCCGCAAACATGTTCTTCCTTCAGTTTTTCACCACCATACTTCTCCTTCTTAGAACATAAGTTGATATTCTCTTGCTTTATAATTTTTCTCTCAACAACAGACTTTATAATTTCGATAAGTTCTCCTTCATTATCCGGTAAACCTGAAAAAGCAAATTCTCCACAAACATATACTTCAGGTATTTCTGAAGGTTCTTCAACATGATGGATTTTCACTTTAGCCGAATATTCATCTTCAATAATGTCTTTAATTTCATATAGCCAGTCAATTATTGTTCTAACGTAGTAACTACTTTTAGCTCCTCTAACGGCAATGTCTAAGTACAATATTGCCACCACAGCATAGAATCTTCTGTATTTAAAACATTTATTTCTTAAAATGTAAATCTAACTTTTCGGGAAACGTTAAATTAAACTTAGACCACATAGTTTGACATAAGAAGTCAAAACATCTGAGGCGAGTCTAATTGAGAATTGAAATTCCACGATATTCTGAAAGACTTGGCGCTTTAAGAATACACGATGTGCAGCGTGTTATAGAAATGGATAGTGGAAGTATGAAAAGCTTAAGTGAAGACTTCCACGTGTTAAGATTCAGCGTTGATGAAATAAAGGAAGTAGAAAGTAGAATGGCGATAATTCTTCCAGTTAAAAATGAAAAACCAAATATCCTAGAAGGTGTTTTAAGCGGTATACCTCATGACGTACTGGTTATTATTGTGTCTAATTCTTCAAGAGCTCCTATTGACCGTTATCAAATAGAGGTAGATACTGTACTTCACTTCTACAGGTTCTCTAGAAGGTCGTTCATTATGATACATCAGAAGGATCCAGCATGGGGTCTCGCGTTGAAGAAGGTAAATTACACAAGTATTTTAGAGGGTGATGTTGTAAGAGATGGTAAAGGGGAAGGTATGGTTTTAGGTATAATATTGGCTAAGGCTTTAGGTAAAGAATTTATAGGTTTCATAGATTCTGACAACTACATTCCAGGAGCTGTTTATGAGTATGCTAAAATATATGCTTCCACATTCTTAGCTTCAAGAACACCATACGCTATGGTTAGAATTAGATGGCCTTATAAAACAAAATTCGTAGGTAAAGGGTTCTACTTTAGAAGGAGAGGTAGGGTATCTGAGATAACTAACAAATACATTAATATGCTACTTGGGAGATTAACCCGTTTCGAAACAGATATAGTTAAAACAGGAAATTCAGGAGACCACGCAATGACTATGAAGCTTGCTGAAGTTATGGAATTTGCTGAAGGGTTTGCTATAGAACCATATGAACTAATATACTTAGTTGAGCAGTTTAGCGGCCTAAAACAAACAAAGTATGAAGATGTTATAAGTAAAGGTGTTGAAGTATTTCAGGTTGAGCCAAGAAACCCGCATGTTCATGAAGAAAGAGGAACAGAGCACATTAAGGAAATGATTTTAAAATCATTATCAATAATATATCATAGTCCATTATGTGATGAGGAGTTAAAAGAACAAATTCTTGACGAGCTAGTAACGAGAGGAATACTTAAACCTGGAGAGGAACCTCCAAAACAAAGAACTATACCACCCATAGCCCAGATAGATGCGGGCAAAGTGCTTGAAACATTAGCAGAGCATGCTGAGTCATTTATAGCTACGGAAACGTGATGATGAAATTAAAGGTTAAAAATAAGTTAGAGCTTCACTGTATCTTTGGCAGATACATTAGGTTTATTCTTTCAGGTTCATAGTCTGGTAGTTTTCCTTCAAGATATTCTTGATAACCTGATAGATCTAGTAGTCCATGACCGCTTAGGTTGAATAGTATCACTTTCTTTTCGTTGCTTTTCTTAAGGTTTCTTGCAATATCTATTGCCGCTTTTACCGCATGTGCTGATTCCGGCGCTGGAACTATTCCTTCGTGTTTTGAGAAGAAAACTGCCGCTCTAAAAACTTCGTTTTGATGATAGGCTATTGGTTTTACTATCCCATGGTTTACTAGAATGCTTATTGTCGGCGCTACTCCATGATATCTTAACCCTCCAGCATGTATTGGAGGCACCCTGTACTTATGGCCTACGGTGTGCATTTTAAGCAGTGGTGTTAATTCTCCTGTATCTCCATAGTCATATGTGTATTTTCCACGAGTCATTGTTGGTGCTGCTTTAGGTTCAACAGCTACGAATTCTATCACACTTTTACCCTTTAAAACGTCCCTTACAAACGGGTAAGCTATTCCTGCAAAATTACTTCCACCGCCAACACATCCAATAATGTAGTTAGGGTATTCTCCAAGCTCCTCCATTTGCATTTTAGCTTCTAAACCTATAATTGTCTGGTGTAATAGCACATGGTTTAGAACACTACCTAGACAGTACCTGCTCTTCTCATCCCTTAAAACATCCTCTATAGCTTCACTTATAGCTATACCTAAACTTCCTGGGTGTTCTGGGTCCTCTTTTAGAATTTTTCTTCCAACACTAGTTATTGTGCTTGGGCTTGGAAACACTTCTGCACCGTAGATTTCCATCAAAATTCTCCTGTAAGGTTTCTGCATATAACTACTTCTAACCATGAAGACCCTAACTTTAACACCATATATTGCCCCTGCAAGTGATAGCGCACTACCCCACTGCCCAGCTCCAGTTTCTGTAACAACTCTTTCAATGCCTTGAACCTTATTGTAATATACTTGAGCTACTGCAGTATTTACCTTATGAGCTCCTGTAGGTAAGACTCCTTCATACTTAAAGTATATTTTAGCTGGAGTATTCAGCGCTTTCTCAAGCCTATAAGCTCTAAAGAGCGGCGTTGGTCTGCTAAGTTCAATATACGCTTCTCTAATTTCCTCAGGTATTTTTATGAAAATTTCAGTAGAGACTTCCTGTCTAATTAGCTCTTTCGCAAATAGTCTTTCAAGCTTAGAAATACTTATCGGCTTTAATGTTTGCGGATCTAAAGGTGGTGGAGGGGGTTCAGGAAGTTCTGGAACAATGTTATACCATTTACTTGGTAGAAGTTCGGGGTTAAGTATAGATTTTAACTGTTTTAATTCCATTGGTGCAAAATTTTCACCTAAAAGCTTAAGATGTTGGAATACTATTTAACTTCTTTGCTAAATAAATTATCATCTTATCTTATCCAAGTTTTTAACTATGATTTCCTTTAAACTATTATAAGCATCTTTAACAGATTTACCTCTAGGAGAGCATTTCAGCTTGTTATTTAAAATTAATGTTGGTAATTTTGAAATTCCAAGTTCGTCCATTAAATCTAGAGCTTCTATAGCTCCTACAACAGTGCAGGAAACATTACTGCATGCAGTAACGATGTTAGCTAATGCTTCAGCAATATCTGGACAACCTGTAGGACATAGAGGTGAAGTGAACATTTCAATATTCAATTTATTTAATTGTCGAAGAGTTTCCAGTAAATCCTTAGGTATTTTAGCTTTCACTGACTTAGCAAGCATTATTAAGTTTTTCTCAATAACCCTAACCATATGGCAGCACATCCAACCGACGTACCTTAGTCTTCCATCAAAAACGCCGAAAAACACAGTCATAGGAGCTCTTGTTTTCTTAAAATATTCATGCTCTTTTTCAATAACTTCTACAGTTAATCCCAAATTCAGCCTATTATCTGCACCACATATTTCCTCAATCATCTCCTTACATGTCACACATTTAGGTCCTACGTAAATTGCGACTCTACATGCTTTCATAGTTTCTCTCCCCATAGCTACTAACATTACGCCCTTATCCTCGCTATTAGCGTACTTCTGTATTTTTAAAGTTTAAAATAAAAGTACCTAACATAATTTTAAATAAACATGAGAAACATGTCCATATAATGTGCGACAATGAGGGGTGGGTTTTGAATATACCTTATGTAGACTCGCACTGCCACCTTTACGAGTATGATATCAACGACATGGTAGAATATTTGAAGGTACTTGTTATTGCCGCAGTTTCAGACGACCTTGAATCTTCTATTGAAACACTAAATTTGGCCTCTAAATTCAATAACATCGTACCATGTATTGGAATACATCCTTGGGAGGTGAGCAATACTCCTAGAAAACATGTTAAGGAAGTAATTAACCTTATAGGTAAATACGATGTTAAATGTTTAGGTGAAATAGGTCTAGATAGAAAATTTGTTCCTGAGACAATAGATAGGCAAAGAGAATTCTTCATGGAGTTTCTTCAAGCAGCACGAGAGTATGAGTTAACTGTAAACATACATGCAGTAAATACATGGAGCGAAGTCCTAGAACTTCTTAGAAAATACGATATTGAGAAAGCGGTTTTCCACTGGTATACAGGACCCATAGAACTCGTAGATGAGATAACATATTCAGGCTACTTTATTTCAATAAACCCTGCTTTCACAATTCAAGACAAGCATAGAAGGATCATAGATTACTTGGACTTAGAATTTCTACTTACTGAAAGTGATGGGCCCTATATTTATCGTGGTTTGAAACTTAACCCGCTAATGGTGAAGGAAACCGTAGAATATGTTTCAAAGGTAAAGAAGCTTAGTGTTGAGGATGTCAAGAAAATTATTTACAATAATTTTAGAAAATTATTTACTGTTTAGCAGAGTAGGTTTCTAGATAGCATGGTCTTGGGTGATTACCCATGGTATACATCTTGGGTTTAAATGGATCGCCTAGAACATACGGTAATACTTACAAATTGCTGAAAATAGCCTTGGAAGCAGCAAAGAAACTTGGTGCAACAACAGAAATCATTAATCTTTACGAGTATGATATTAAAGACTGCATTGGATGTTTATCTGATGAACCTCTAGCATGTAGATACCCCTGTGTTATTGACGATGATATGAGGAAAATATATGACGAGATACTTAAAGCTGATGGGGTAATTTTTGCAACACCAATATACTGGTACTCTCCATCGAGTATAATTAAAAGAGTAATTGATAGATTAACTGCTTTAGAAAACATGATTTTCGTTAGCGGTAGAAGCTGGGTTGAAGGTAAAGTAGCAGGCATTATCGCTGTAGGCAACGATAGTGGTGAAATACAGCTCATATCCCTAATGTATGCTACGCTAAACTCCATGGGTTTCATAATACCTCCATTTGCATTATCCTTCTTTAATGTGCAAGGAGATGTTTTAAACGATAATGAAACACTCTTAGAAGCAGCTAATGTAGGTAGATCTGTTACGTTAATGGCTAAACTTGTTAGCGAATTTAAAGACATATGGTTTGATATAGGATTGAAAGAATGGATTTCTAAGATTAAAGGTGAAATTAGGAGAGTTGCTGAGGAGAATAAGGAGAAAGTATTTAGGGAAAGAAGCAGAATAATAACAAAACTTATGCGGGAATAAACGTTGACTACTTTAGCGCAGAAAATTTTCGAAAAAATACAAAGAACTATTAGCGACTATGTTATAGACAGGTTAAGGGAAATAGAGTTAATGACGGTAACTCTCCTAAGTAGAGGACATATGCTCATCGAAGGCCCTCCAGGCACAGCGAAAACACTGATGGCCAAGCTATTTGCCGAAGTTCTAGGGTTGAAATTTAAAAGAATACAAATGACCCCGGACATGATACCTTCAGACATAATCGGCGCGAAAATAGTAGATCCTAAAACAGGAGAATTAAGAACTGTTTTAGGCCCTATATTTGCGAACATAGTCTTAATTGATGAGATAAATAGAGCATCACCTAAAACCCAAAGCGCGCTATTAGAAGCTATGCAGGAAAGATGCGTTACCATAGAAGGTGACACCTATAACCTACCTGAACCCTTCATGATAATTGCCACAGAAAACCCATGGGAAACCGAGGGCGTGTTTCCACTACCTGAAACGCAAATTGACCGGTTCAGTTTAGCTATAAACCTAGACTATCCTGGTTTAGATGTTGAACTAGCTATTGTTGCAAAAGACCATGAACTTAAAGGTCTAGAACCAAGGTTAAGCCCTATAATTTCAAGAGATGACTTAGTTAAGGCAATAAATGAAGCTTCAGAAGTACATATTGAACGGAAAATTATGAAGTACATTGTCGAAATTGTTCAGAGAACTAGAGAAATACCTGAAATAGTGCTAGGTGTTTCGCCAAGAACATCGGTTACCCTTTTAAGAACAGCCAAAGCCCTTGCAGCAATACGCGGGAGAAAATACGTTATACCCGATGATGTAAAGTATCTTGCACCATATGTTCTATGGCATAGAATAAGGCTTAACCCCAGAGTAGCAGGGTATGGAACGCCAAGGGAAAATTACGCTAAGATAGTAAATATAATAAATGAAGAGATATTAAAGAAAATTAGAGTTCCATGGTAGATTACGTACGATGCTTTTCAATAGCTCTAATAAACAGTATTGTTGAAATACCATAAACAGTTACCACAGACGTTAAAACATTTACCCATGAGATAACTACCAATATTGCTTCTACGATAACTACTAAAGCTAGTATTTGAGCTAAACTACCGATTTCAAAACGTTTCACATCAGCTATAAATGCTATGGCTATTACGGAGATCAGTCCTAGAAGAATAAGTGATAGTTCAAGATAGTTCAAACTCGTATCTAATATAATAGAGCTATATGGAGCTAAACTACTTTCAAGACCAAGAGTTTTCAACTTGAGCATAATCACGTATGCTACTCCAGCACCTAATATTATGGCATAAGGTTTTCTTGAAAATACTAGGGAAAATAACCATAAGGATAATATTAGGGGAAAAGGCATACCAACGTATGTGAGAACAGCACCTATGAAGAACATTAGCATGTGAAACTTATATTTTTCAAGAAGCACAGCATAAGATGATAAGGTGAAAAATATTACATATAATAGTTTATGAAACATATTTTCAGTAATTACTTCAGTAATATAGAGCACAGGTAATACGGCTGAAATGATAAGTAACAAATAATTGTATGACATGTTTTTTACACGATCTCTCATAGAATCTCCTCAAGAAACTTTTCAAAGTCTATTGAGCGTGAAATTAGCCGTACTTCTCTTAGCTTTAGCACCGAGATCTCTCTCATGTACTTTTTCTTGAATTCCTTCAGTACTTCACCTAATCCCTTGATCTCGTCCAGTAATTCGTAATTATCAGGAATGGGCATAATAACAAGTATAGGTGTGTCTATTTCTTGAAGCTTTCTATAGAATCTAAGTAGCGTTAAATAGTCTACGATAATAATTCCCTTAAAGTTCCTCATTAGCATAGCTAGTAGCTCTTTATCAGGCATTCCGTTGAACATACTCAGAGCCCGATGAAGCTCGTTAAAGTTTTTTACTTGTTTTAGAACATTATTAAACGCTATGCTGAAAGAGCAACCAAGCATAGTGCTTTCAATGAAAAACCTGTAAACACCATACAAGACTAAAGCGTATGCTTTATGGAAAAAACGTATAAAATCCCTGCTAATTAAAAGCACTACTCTTAATTCTTGTGACTTTATTATTTTACCGTGTACTTCGCTGGTAAAGCGTTTAACACGTAAACCTCCGGGCATTAGGATGCTTCTAAATACTATCCTTTTTAAGCTATCGCCAGGTGCATAAGGCTTTACCTTATCAAATAATGGTTCATAATATTCTCTAACGCCAAGCGTTCTATAAGTGAATATTCTGGAAGGCACCTTAACATAGGTTTTAGGTAATTTAACACTAAGTCTTCTTGGAATATCAAAGAGGACAACATCTTCAAATAAACCTAAAGGATCTCTCACATGGACTCTGAGAGGTTTCCACTCATGTAGTCCAGGGGTTAAAGGTATTACGGAATACGTGAATTCTATACGAGTATTCTTGTTCAGCCTTCCTCTATAACACGGCTTTCCTTTGACCACTTCAACAGTACTTGGTAAATTATCATATATCTCAACATAAACTTTCTTAAGACTTCTTATTTTAACGCGTACATTAGCTATTTCCCCAAAATTTATAGTGCTTGGTGTTATGCGCGATGTTACAGATATTTTGGGCTTGAACATGGTTAAGGATATTGATAGATAAAGCAGAATAGTCGAAGGTAAAATAGCAACTATTATTGAAGGATATAGGATAAATGTTAAAACTAGAACTATAACTGAGCTTAAAACTATACCTACCGTTTTACTAGTGACGTAAATCATTTCCTTTCACTTACCATGTGATAGATTTTTTCACATATTCTTCCGATTACAACATAGTCTCTTCTCCTTCTAGATAGGCTTCTCAGTCTCGCTAAAAGCATAGACAATCTTATTTTCTGTATGGCTTTTATTGCATACTTTTTAGAGAATTCCTTTACATGCAGAAAAACAGCGTTTTCAAGGGTAACAATTTTATCCTCATAGAGTATATGGACCTCTTCTACCGTTAAAGGCAAATTCTCAATATTTACCCTGTATAATGTCCGCAACAATAATGAAGAAATTGCAATAAGGACTGTAAGTTCAAAAAGTAGTCCTTCAGTTATCATGAATTTCACCATTATGCTTATAAAGCTTTCTTAACCTATCGTAAAATTCTTTAGAGCTACCCTTGCCGTAGCTTAGTTGCTCATATGCTTCTAAAGTAGATAATAAAGCTTTTCTCAACACTGAATCACCGATATGCTTACATATTTTCCTGATAACTTCTCTTGGCGTCTCATAATCATTAATGGTTAAACCGTATTTCATGCTTAGATTTTTAAGGATCTTTTTAAATTTAAAACTCACTTCTTCTTTCCTATAAAGCCTAAAGAGCCTACCAAATACTACTTTAATATCCGAGATAGAGTATACTAGTACCATAAAGCCTAGCATTATATACGGTAGTGAATCCCATATGTTTATTCTTAGTGATGATGCTTCTTTCTCCCTAAAACTCGGCTCAGCATATGTTTCGTTCTTAAACTCTAGCCTCTTAAGTTTGATTCTTCTTCCGTTTTCCAAATGTTTTGAGGCGAATTCCTCTTCGACCACGGCGATATTCACTAAAGCGGACCTTAATGTTCTTCTAAAGGACTCAGCAGTGGTAGCTATCTCCGGTGATGGATCGTAGGGTATCCAGCCGACGTATGGTATTAGAATTTCAACCCACATGTGCCCTGGCTCCCTATATACTATTGTTCCATTAGCTAGTGTTTCTCCTAAGTAGCCTACAACAACTCTAGTTCTTAGGCCCATAAGCCTTAATAGTATCGCTGCTGTGCTTGCATAGTGTATGCATGTACCTTTTTTCCTTTCAAACAGGAAGTAATCAACTAAATCCTTACCTAAGGGCAATTCAATGTCTTCCCTAGAATACTTAGTATTCTCCTTTAGGAAATTCTTAATATATAGTAGTAGTTCATTTAATGTTTTATTCTCGAACCGCGCATATATTTTCCTGGACATGTTGTATATTCTTGATGTTACGCTTAGGGTTAGTTCTCTGTTTACTCTAGTATTGGTTCTATTTGTTGCCTTAACAAGATCTCTTAATGTCGCCGTTGAAGCTATGAAAGCTTTATCTCTGGGATAAATATCAAATGCAGGGATTATTCCATATATTATTTCTCTAGTAACGTCCATGCTCCCAAAAAGTATACCTGATGGCTCGTAAAGTACGGGATGATATGATTTAATATATAATATTCCTTCAGGAACTACTAATGGCTGAGGGTAGGGTATTATGTAAAGTTTCCCAAGCCTGGGTAACCTATTAGGATTTAATGTAAGCACTACTTCGACTTCTTTGAGAATACCTGCTTTGTAGGCTATAATTGTTGTTTCAGGATATTCTACTAAAGTAACTTCTGAAATAGTCCATCCTCTGCCAGTATATACATCCAGGGCTATGAGTCTGAGGTATATTGATCCTCCGTTAGCTTTAGCCACTACATGCTTCTCTGTAATATTGTAGGATCTAGGTTCAATATAAGGTAATATTTGGTATTGTTCTGAGGCTTTTCCCGCAACTACACTAGTTTTTATTATGTAGTTTAAGAATATTTCAGTAGGAGAACTTAGTATAGCTAAGGCAAGTATTAGTATGGATGCAAGTAACAGCATTGATCTCATGATGTCTATCCTAGATTTATCTTCAGTATAAGCTAAGTATTAGAATTATTTAACGTTTAAAAGAGTAAAATATTCCATTATGTGATATTATGTTCTCAATTACTTCTTTAACGCATTCTCCGTTAGTTTTATCACATATGTAATCTGCAATTTTCTTTACCTCTTCAACAGCGTTTGCTGGAGCTACTCCAATATCTGCTTCTCTAAGTAGTGCTACATCGTTTTCTCCGTCTCCTAATGCTAGTACTTTACCTTTAATGTTTAGTATTTCCTTAATCCTCCTGAGTGCTAGATCCTTTCCACTATTTTTAGGAGCTATTACCAATCTGTTTACATTTCTAATTGTGCTAACATAATCTTGGAGACCATGTTTCAAAATGATTTCCCTTATCTTTTCAGAGTAGGTAATGCCGTAAACTATTACTACTCTTCCCACAGATTTAGGCTTAATATTTTCTGTTAGAAACAACTCTCTAATTTTATTCCACTCTTTAGGTTTATACATTAAGCATTTCCCGTTATATATGAATACTGTTCCATTTTCGAAGGCTAGAATATCACTTAGCGATCTGATATTTCCAGGAACGGTCTTACCTGAACCGCTAGTTACTATTGCTAATTTTATCCCGTATTTTCTAGCTTTAAGTAGAGTCTCTACAACATCAGAGCTTACACTCCAAATGTTCGACTTTTTTCTAAACGATAACGTTCCATGATAGTCAAGAGCTATTAGCTCTATTTTCTCTTCGACCATTAATCCAACACCGACACTTTTATTTCTACTTCATCACCTTCTTTCCATGGTTTTTCTTTCGCAGAATCTGTAAAGATTACTTTGAGAAATCTTCCATTTATATATGTTCCTATACCTCTAACCTTAACATTATCTACAAAAACCTCTATAGGGGCAACAAATAGCAAGCTTAAAGAATAAGTCTTGGTAACATAGCCTAACTGCATGGAATCCCAATATATCGTATCTCCTATAGAGGCATTTACCCTACCGTTTAACAGTATTCCACCTAGGCCATAGTGTGGTATACCGGCGTCAACATATCCCAGACTATTACCAATTTTTGCTACTAATGCCGTTAGGTAGTTTGCAGTTTCTTTAGGTTTAACCCACATGTAGTGTTTTCTCATTTCAGCTACAGTGTAGGTTTTAGGTATGAAACGTAATGTTTCTTCTATTTTCTCTACCGTAGGAGCTATGTTTAAAGTGTAAGCACCTCTAGCCCTATATGGGTCTTCTGAAGGTCTTATTTCGAAATGCGCATGGCTATCGCTCCAAGGACATAAATACCCTGAAACAATACATTCACCGAAAAAGTCTCCTAAGTATAGTTTTTCACCTACATTAACTTTAGGGTTAACATGTAGCACTTTAAGAACCTTATTTTCACCTAGTTCAAGAAGCGTTAATGGTTCTTTATCCCAACCATCGGCTCTATATTTAGGTGCATTAAACCACCTTACCTCTTTAACCTTAGCTTCATCGACAGGTAAAAGTGCTTCATTATTTTCAAAGTAAACATCAATAGCTGTAGTGTTTCTATGTCCAATGTAAGGAGAATCGTAAAAACTGTACGGGGTGCCTTCCGGTATTCTTAGGTAGATTCCAGCTGCTTCAGCTATAGTTTCGAAACCCATTTCTAACCTTTCCTCAATAGTTCTATTTAGAAAGAGAAATAGTCATCTAATATATGGGTGCTGTTAAATAGTGTACTATGACCCATTAAAGCTCACTGAAGCTGTAAGGAAAATAGTTGTTCGTAGTGAAAGAGAAATAGAGCTTAGAAAGTACTATAGGTTTCGCGGAGGTCGTTGGTACGGAGGCATAGCTACAGCTGATAGTGTCGGTTGTAATTTAAGGTGCAAATTCTGCTGGAGCTGGAGACCTAGAGACAATATGAGCAAATATGGGCGCTTCTACACGCCCAAGGAAGTTTACATAAAACTCGTAAATATTGCTTCTAAAAGAGGTTATAGACAGCTAAGAGTTAGTGGCGGAGAACCGACAATTGGAAGAAAACATTTAATTCAGCTACTTGAACTCCTTGAAGGAACAAACTATCTATTTATTTTAGAAACTAACGGTATACTTTTAGGTGCTCAAAGAGACTATGTTAAGGAACTTTCCAAATTTAAAAATAATATACATGTTAGAGTATCACTAAAGGGATGTACTTCCGAAGAATTCGCTAAACTTACAGGCGCTGAGCCAGAGGCATTTAATTTGCAGTTGAAAGCTCTTAAAAACCTTATTGACTATGGAGTTTCTACGCACCCAGCTGTAATGTTGAGTTTTAGCTCTAAGGAAAGTCTCGAACTATTAATAGAGAAGTTAAGAGAAATAGACGATGAACTTGTTGAAGAACTTGAACCAGAATACGTTTTTCTATATCCCCATGTTGTTAAACTACTGAAGAAACATGGTTTGAAACCGCGGATAGCATATAGTCCAAACAATATTCCAGAGGAGCTTATTTAGTTTTTACGCAAAGACTTCTCAACGGACATGAGCTACATTTGTTCCTAGAGCAATATAGTTTATCGTGGACGTAAGCTACCGTTTGAATCCATGAGGAAAGATTCTTAAACACTTTCATAGCAAGTGCTTCTACACACTCGTACCTGTATGGGCATTCATCGCATATATATTTGGCACAAAAATTTTTAACAGGCTTTCTCTTGAATTCAAGAAGATTTAAGTTCTTTAGAAACCTAATGAAATGTATGTCAACAGGTACTATGTAGGGTGCTTTTCTTGTGAACATTAGGTACGCGTTGACAACTTTTGGTCCTACAAATTTACATGTAAGTAAGACTTTTTTGAACTTCTTTACATCATCTACGCTTAATGCCTTATCTTTCTCAACAATATTTATGCAATGTTTAATAATAACATTGGCTCTTTTCAGCTGATAACTTCTGCCTAAATCCATTAGGTTTATTGACTTAATGCTTAAACCTCTATCTACTAAGGATGCGATATGTTTAACCCACTTTATTACGTTCGCATGGTAGTTTGTTCTCTGCGAAAGAGCAGTAGCTAAAAACATTAATTCTTTATCATAAGGGTTTATGGCAATCCTTATTTTCTCGTAAACATCAACTACATACTCTACCTTATACCTTACACTTCTACTCAGCTCATTTAGGTACCTATTTGGCTCGTACCATAGTCCTGAAAGAAGGTTAACAACTTCGATATTATTGATATTTGATTCTAAAAAGCTGTTTCTCACCTTAAGCTTTAACCCTTTGAAGGCTCCATATGTTTTAACCCAATAATCCTTACTTAGTTTAGTAAACAAAGATGATGTAAATGAAGGGAACATTGTTAAATCTAAATCGTATTCTCCTCTTATAGGTATTTTAGCCATTACTCATACCTTAGGGCACGAGCAGGTTCAAGTTTTGCAGCTCTATAAGCTGGGGGTAGAGCACCTATTAACGTCAAAAGCAATGTTATTGACGCTACCATGATTAATGTTTGATTAGTTACTATAAATTCTACTCCTCCTAAGCTTCCCCTAGGCCCTCCAAACCCTAAGAATCCTCCTTGTATAAGCATCGACCCTACAAACACCCCTAAAGGTATACCGGAAATTATCGCTACCACGGCTAATATTAAAGCCTCCAAAACTATGTTAAGTAAAACCTCATACCTTCTTATACCGAGCGCCCTTAGAACCCCTATAACCCTTGTTCTCTCCATAACCGTAGTAAACATGGCGTTCATAACCCCTACAGAAGCAACTATTAACGTTACAGATGCTATGCCCCCTATAATTATTGTGAAACCTCTTAAGCTTTCAATAATAGACTTAACTACGTCCTTTATAGCAAATATCATAACGGCTCTCCCATATAGGTACCTTAAATGCTCAGTTATGAAATCTACATTATCTACGCTATCAGCTGTAACTATGAGTTCCTGGTATCTGGTAATTCTACGACCAGTAGCTTCTTCAATAAGTTTTTTAACAGCACCGTAAGGCACTATGAGTGATTCGTCAATGTAGCCTATAAATGTAAAGCCATAACGTTCCAATATTCCTTCAATTCTTAAAGCTATACGTGCATTTCTAAGATTAACATAGATTACATCTCCTACTCTAATTTTCAAACCTTTCTCCTCTATTTTAGATGCTAAAGATGAGCCTATAAAGCAACCATAGGTTGAAGTAAGAGTTTTTGCCCCTTCCTTAACCTCTAAGTCCGGTATGACTAAAGCTATTTTCTCTTTAGGTAAGCCAATGATCACAGCTTCTTCCCTTAACCCACCATAATTTACTGAAACCCCTGCTGTTAATCTTGGAGAAACAGCTACTACATGAGGTATTCTCTCTATTTGAGAAGTGTCTGTCCATGTAAAACCTTCTGCTGTTGTGTAGGCTACATATATGTTATTTAACCCGCCCTTAGCAAATATTGAAGCCAAGGAATACGTTACACTATCGCTAACCGTTAGTACTGTAGTTAGGAGAATTACGCCTATTAAAATACCTAAGAGAGTTAAAACACTTCTTAAGGTTCTACTTCTAATCCCCTTGATAGAAAACTTCAATAAATCTATTATGTTCAAGCACTCTTCCACCTCGTGTACCGACCCATAATAAATCCTATGATTAGTGTTACTGCTGGAAGTCCTATTATAATTGGTAATATTTCCTCATATTTTATAGGAGTTATTTTTTCTTTTTCCTCAGCAATACCTGAGATTTCAATGCTAATTTCTTCCGTAGTTTCATGCCACTCCATATCTGGTCCATAATATTTTGCAGAAAGCTTCAAACCATACTTTCCTATCTTCTCTGCTGAAGCGTAGATTAGAAAACTTGTTCCTTCACCTGCAGCTAATGTTCCAAGGTATGTTGTTGGGTTTTCTACAGCTAAACCTTCATCCAATGTTTGCGCATATACTGTTAAGTATTTAGCGTCATAGTCTCCTACATTTACTAGTTGCCCCCTAATAATCACGCTACTGCCTGATGTAGTGTACTGTACTTCTGTAAACACAACTTCTGCTTTTCTTGCTAAAGGTATTATGTACGTTTTAGCGTACGTACCCGAAGCTTGCAGAGTCTTATATGTAACTGTAATAGTTATAGGCAGGCCATTTACTTGAACGTCAGGTGGGCAGTAAACTTTAGCGCTAGCTTTAAAGCTTCCTGGCTTATCGGTTAAGATAGGAGCCTTGGGTTCATAGTCAAGAATGGATAGTGCATCTGACTGGAAGTCTATATTTAATTCTACAGGCTCATTACCTACGTAAACAACATTGAAGTTGATGTTCTGAACTTTTCCCTTTTCCAGTTTTTCTGCCAGAAGTTCCGTATAAACGTATGTTCTACCAGATATTGGTAGGCTAAACTCTACCTCCCATTTCCGCTCTTCAGGTAAAGGAGCTAATATCGTATATTTAATCTTAAGTCGGAATGTGTAATTTCCTTCAGAAGTATTTAGTGGAACTATTACCTTAAACAATAACGGAAGTATTTGTCCCTTGGGAACGAATTCCATGTGTGAGGTCTTTACAATACTTTCTCCATCTAAGCCAGTGAGCGGTTTAGGTAGATGCAACTCGGCTATTATGTCTTTTAACCCATTAGCTAACGTAGGGGTTATATAAACTGTAATTACGTTTATTGAACCTGGCGTTGCTATGTAGTCTACTTCTTCAACACCCCATTTTGCACCTAGAAATAATACGTCATCATGTTTACATTTAACGGAGGCTATAAAGGAAGCTAGGAGTAGAGATAGCATTATAACCAAGTATAGTATTTTCTTCATTCTCACACCTCAACTTCTTCTCTAACTATTTTCCCATCATGTAAATAAATTATTCTGTCAGCAACTTTAGCTATTCTTGGATTATGTGTAGCTACAATAACTGTTCTGTTCTGCTTTAAAGAGAGTTCTTTTAGGATATTTATAACGACTTCTCCGCTTTTGCTGTCAAGGTTACCTGTAGGTTCATCAGCAAGTATTACTTCTGGGTTATTAGCTAATGCTCTAGCTATTGCTACTCTTTGCTGTTCTCCACCACTTAACTCTGTGGGTCTATGATGTAAGCGGCTACCTAGGCCAACTGCTTCTAAAAGCTCCTTAGCTCTTCTTCTACGTTTATAGAAGGGGTAGCCAGCTATCGCTAAAGCCATCTCTACATTTTCCAAGGCTGTAAGCCAAGGTATAAGGTTAAACGTTTGGAAAACAAAACCAATATGTTTAGCTCTAATTTTCGAAGCTTCAGCATCATTTAGCCTGCTAACATCCTTTCCCAGGAAAAACACTTTCCCTTGAGTAGGTTTATCGAGTAAACCTAGGATGTTAAGTAGGGTAGTTTTACCTGAACCGGAAGGCCCCATTATAACTAAAAATTCTCCACGCCCAACATTAAAAGATACTTCGTCAAGAGCTTTTACTGCTAATCTACCCTTTCCATAAATCTTCGCCACCGAGTTTAATACGTAAACTAGTTCTGTATGTTCCTTAAATGCAGAGTTCTTCATAGTGTTTACCCAGCTGTACTCATATACCACCTATAGTACAATGCACCCATAATGGCTCCTAGAAGTGCATACTCAATGAAACCTATGATATATCCGGAGAATATAAGCCATTGAGGTAATGTTTTAGGTTCGGGAAGACCCGTACTGAAAGCTGAGGTCTCCGAAATTATTGTCCAAATAACGTATATTGCCAAGGTAAGTGTTAGCGCCTTAAGTATAGGGCTTTTTGTTGGAAGTTTATTGTAAATCACTGCATACACTAAACCCACAATTACTCCGATAATGATGAAAACTATAATTGCTCCAATACTACCCCAAATTCTCCCAGTATTGTAAGATATTTCCACAAGCTGATCTAGAGACATTCCCGAAGGTAATTGCGCACCATATTTTTCAAAAGCTTCTTTAAGTGTTTCTCTAAGTATGTTCATGTATTCTTCCTTGAAAATCGTCATTTGCGAGTATGTTATGACACCCGCGATCACGCCTGCTAGTAAGCCTCCTACAAGACCAGCCTTAGCGCCGCTTGATATTTTACCCATGTTCCTCGCTCTCTTCTTAAGCTATCCACTCTTTAGAAACAGGTGATATTTAAGCTGTTTCTCATACTTTCTAAAGCTTTCCATATTTCGTCAATGATTAAAGTTTAATAGTTTCCTATATGTTCTGATTATGATGAGGAATCATAGCCTATGGTTGTTTCCACCGAAAAAATTTCCAATAAAATAGTGCTTTCAGCTATTTTTATAGCATTAGGCGTTACCATAGCCCCGTTCTTGTACATACCGTTTTTAACTACAAAAGCTTACCCTGGACAACACATGGTAAATGCTATTGCAGGTGTGCTTCTAGGCCCCCTATGGGCTGCCCTCATAGCTACAGTAATAGGCGTCATTAGAAACGCTATGGGCGTAGGGACAATATATGCCTTCCCCGGAGGAATACCTGGAGGCGTTATTGTAGGAATATTTGCTTACATCATTAGAAGGGTCAAGCCGGAAGCAGTAGACTATGCTGCCTTAACCGAGCCTATAGGTACAGTTCTCATTGGAGGAACTCTCTCAGTATACATGGTAGCCCCACTAATTGGTGATTTAAAGGTTGCAGGAGCACTGATCCCTATATGGGTGCTTTTCGCTTTAAGTTCCATACCAGGATCAATATTTGGCCTCATTATATTGAAGGTGCTTAGAATTGCAGGCAAATATTCAGCAACTAAGCGTAAGTGAGGTCTTAAATAAAAGGACACTTATAATAGGGGAACTAGCTTCGGGAAAAACTCTTTTAACGTTAAAACTTACCTTGAACTTGGTAAACAATGGTTATGGTAAACACATTACGGTACTGGATTTCGCACCTAAGAAAATAGGAAATATTGGTGGAAAATTCCTAGATTTCGGCTTTAATCCTTCGAAAGTATTTGCTTACCTAACTCCTCTTAAGGTATATACACCTAGAATTTCCGCTAAATCTTCCCAGGAATTGCTGAGTCTGGCCGTAAAGAACAAAGAAAACATTGAGAAAATTATTTTCAAATACTTAGCCAATCCTACAGAAATACTGGTAATAAATGATCTTACACTATATTTCCATGCAGGATCTCTAGAGCTAATAGATGAATGTATAATGTTATCTAAAACGTTCATAGCAAACGCCTACTACGGACATGAGCTCTCCTTTAATTACGGAACAGGAATCACTGCTAAGGAGAGAAGTTTAGTTATTGAACTAATGAAGTACATGGACAATATTATTGTATTGAAAAGAAAGAGGGAGGACAGGTAAGAGGGGTGTTAGGGGAGCTCTGCTAGTTTCAAGTATTTTCACGGGGGTTTATTAACTCTTTCGTATAAATCCTAGTTTCCATAAGTATTTTCTCCAATATTTTTAGGACAATGCTTATATATCCTAAAATAACATTTCAAAATGGGTGTTAATGTAAAGTGGCCCCTGAAATATTTAGGTTTTCTTGTCTTAATGTAGGGGCCGCTTGCTGGCAATGGTGTTGGTAAAGTAGTTTACTTCATCTTCTTGGTGGTTTCATGCTTTCTACCGACACCATCATCGAGGACTATAGTATATATGGCATTTACCTAGTTGATCCTAATGATCTAAAACTTCATGAGGAATATATCGAGGAGCATTTAGAGAAATTAAAAAGACAAATAATTAATGATGGAGTTCTAAAAAAGCCTATAATAGTTGAGAAAAATACTATGATTGTTCTTGACGGAACACATCGGGTAACTATTGCTAGAGAATTAGGGTTTAAGCGTATACCAGCAATTCTAGTTAACTACTCAGAAGTTAAAATACGCTCATGGGCGAGGATATTTCATGGGAGAAACGTTGAGAAATTAGCTACTAAAATGCTCTGCAAGAGTGTTAAAGAAAGGGGGAAACCTCAGCGTAGGCGAAGTATTGTTATTGTTATCAATGGTGAAAAACGCTTAACCGTAGAAACAAGTAAGTCTATACTTGAAATTTATAGAGAATTACATTTATTCGAGAAGTGGATGTTAAGCAAAGGATTTTTTGTAGAAATAGTCCCAGATTATGAGGTTGAGAAACGTAAGTACAATGGCTTAGCTGTAATTCCGCCTTGTATTGAAAGGAGGGAAGTGATAAATGTTGTTAAACAGGGCTATGTTTTTCCACCTAAATCAACAAGACATATTCTTAGAAGAAAAATACCTGATGTAAACATAGCCCTACATGAACTTGTTAAATAATATACTATGTAGACTCTTACTTCTTTTCCTCGATAATCTTTAAAATGTTTACCCTTCCTCTCCTAATAACTCTGATATAGCCTAATTTCTCGAGTTTTCTTATTTTCCGAGAAATCGTCGATTTAGGTAATCCCGTGTACCTAACTACGACTGTTTGAGCAACTTCTCCTCCAAATTTACGTATTATTTCAAGTATTTGTTTATCTTTATTATCGAGTAACGGTGCTTCCTCTAGGATAACTTCTCCTCTTCCTTTAGCGACGAAATTTAAGAATAGCTACAGCAATGATAACTACTACACCTATTATTATTGCCCATAGCAAGTATTCGTAAGGTACAGGCATCGTTGTAGGAGCTGCTGTAGGAGAAGGAGAAGGTGTAGGCGATGGTATTGCCGTTGGTGTGGGTAAAGGAGTTGCAGTTAGTAATGGTAGAGCGTAATCCACTGATATTTCTCCTGGCTCAAAAGTTATCAGTAGTTTCTTACCTTCGACCTCCTTTATAGCCTTAGGTGTACCTGTAATATCTAGTATTGAGGTTCCTTTCGGAAATAATATGTTAACAGGCCCGTCATTAAAAGTAAGGCTGATAGTCCAAATTGGACCTTCTTTCTTTGTTAAAGCTCTGGTTAAATATTCTACATAGGCCTTAGTATTGTTAACTACAAATATGCTTATTTTATTCTCTGATATTTCATAATTCAAGGGCATGCCATTTTCATCGTAAACTAATAACCCTTCTGGAGCCTCATGTAACGTTATATTAATCGTAAATACGCCTGGCTCCGTAATTACTATTTCTATCTTAACATGTACTGTGCCATCATAGCTTACGTCAATAGTTTCTGTTACTACATATGTCTGAGCACATAGAGGTTCCATGAACACTATAAACAGTATTAGCGTAAATACCGTTAGTTGTATAAATAACTTTTTTGACACCATGTTCTTCACGGTCCTTTACCTCTTTATCAATCTAAATACGTGAAACAAAGATAATTAAACTTTCTCAACTAGTAATTTCTCTAAAGCATTAACTATGTGTTCTACGTCTTCTTTACTTATCATGTAGGGTGGTAAGTATCTTAAAACGGTTTCACCGGCTCTAACAGCTAATACGCCATAGTCTTTAAGCCTAATCGCTTCTTCCTCGGGGTTTCTTCCGAAATCAACGCCTAACATGAGTCCTAGTCCTTTAACCTTAAAGTTCAATTTCATATCTTCAATAAGTTCAATAAGTTTTTTACTAAGTAAGTCTCCTTTGGTAGCAGCTTGTTCTGGCACATTTTCGCTTAATAACACGTTAATTGCTGCAGAAACGGCAACGCAGGCTACGGGGTTTCCCCCATATGTTGTTCCATGATCTCCTATTTCAAGAGACTCTGCTACTTCACTACATGTAACTACAAAGCTTACAGGATATCCTCCTCCAACCGCTTTACCTGCTACTAGGATATCTGGTTCAACGTTATAATGCTGGAATGCCCATATTCTTCCGGTTCTTCCGAAACCGCACTGAACTTCGTCAAATATTAATAGCGTGCCCGTCTCCAGCGTTCTTTCCCTTAATGCCTTAAGAAATTCTCTTGTAGCAACATTTATACCACCTTCACCTTGTATAGGTTCAACAATTACAGCTGCTGTTTCCTCATCAACTACCTTGTCTACGTCTTCAACATCATTGAACCTGACAAAAACCACCCCTGGAATTAGCGGTTGATAAGGCTCTCTGTATTTGGGTTTCCATGTTACCGATAGGGAACCCATTGTTCTGCCGTGAAATGCGTTCTCAAAAGCAATTATTTTCTTCTTCTTAGTTGCTTTTCTAGAGAATTTCAAAGCAGCTTCAACAGCCTCTGTTCCAGTACTTTGGAAGAACACGTAACTAAGTTTCTTAGGCAAGATTTTGCTTAGATCCTTAAGTACTTTATCTCTAGCATCATTGTCTATAGAATACGGTATCATCATTAACTTATTTAATTGTCCAACTATAGGTTTTACAATCTTAGGATTGCAATGCCCCAGGAAGGCAACACCATAATTTGTATGGCAATCCAGATACTTATTACCCTTATCATCCCAAACATACTGCATATACCCTTTAACAATTTTCAATCCATACTTCCTGTAAACATTAATTATCTTTACTTGGTTCATAAAAATCACCTATTGACCTAACATAAATTTCAAACATATACATGTACATAAGCTTTCCTTATAAAGTAACTACAGCTTCAATACTGGAACTTTACCAAACATTTTAAGCTCAACTATCGAGCCAGGATCTGCTGAAATAGGTATAAGCCTTAAACCTAGACTTCTACCTTTAGTTTCAGCCAGCGACTTCAAATCCAATATTAACTTGGCAATGACCTCATAGTTTAGAGGTTTAGCTACAGGCACCATATCCAAGCCGGAAACACAAACTGAGATATAAGATAAAAGATCCTTTATCCCATACTTTCCCTCAATAGCCCTAACTTTTAACAGGTTATCTTCAGCTAAAGGTAACATTATTTCATTAAAACCTGTAGTCCTAATATTAACTTTAGCTACGGTCTCTTTGATTAAATTCATGATTCTACTTATACCCCAGTGTGTACCGTATTCTCCAAAACAGCTACCGGAAGCTAGCTCTATTACCTCTGCAACACTTAGGTCCATCCACGGGCTTGGTGATGTATCTACACCGAAATAGCTTATATTAGCCTCTTTAGAAAACTCAATACCAAAACTCTCAGCTTCCTTAAATACTTCAACCAATTCTGATCTCGATCTTTTCTTAATAGCGTTTTTAAGTTCGTTAATTACAAAAGAAGTCAAGGATAATCCTTCAGTAGCTAGCACGTTTTTGGCTAAGGGAAAATATGGCGTAATAAGTTCTGGTCCTACATGTATGGCTATTTTCGCACCCGCAAATCCCTCAATGCTATTATATATTTTAGAAACTTTAAGCACTTCACTAGCAGTATCCACTTTTATACTAGCAAATACTCTTTCGTAACTCTCTAAAATATCAGCTAGATCAGTTATTCTATGGTCTTTTTCTCCTAAGTGTATAGCCGAAATAAAATCTATATTGTATATTTCAGCAAGTTCTTCGACAAGTTTAGCAATATCTTCAAGGTTTACATCATGCGGAGTGTAGGGCAGAGCTATTCTAAAAGTCCATAGTCTTATACTATGTTTTTCCAAGAATAAATCTAAGGTCTCCTTAAGTCTTGAAAACCTTTCCTCTAAGTAATTTCTAAGTTCATTGATACCCCATTTTTTAGGGTTTAAGAAGCATGTTAATGCCCTAATGTGGTTCATTTTAAACACCCTAAGGTCTTAAATTGTTTAATAAGGCTAACATGATAGAGCCAGCAATTATATCAGCAATACTTCCTGGATTTATTTTTCTTCTATATAGTTTCTCATCAAATCGCTTTAGTAACACTAATCCCTCCTTAATGTCGCTGATTAGAGTATTTAGAACTTCTTTAGCTTCTTCACTAACTTCCTCCTGCACTTCTCTTCCATGTTTTCTGAGAATTAAGGAATCCCTATATTTAGAAAGCAATTCTAAGTATGCTGATATTATAGCTAAGTTCCAGTTTCTAAGTATAGATAGGTACTTGTCTATAGCGTGAAAACCTTCAACAACTATTTTAAGACCGGAAATACAGTTTTCAGAAACAATATCCCATGAGGAAGAATGTTTCCAAACATCCCATAGTGTCTTCTCACTCTCCTTCAACTTCTCTTCAAAAAGTGGGTCAAAAACATCCGGTATTGGTGCTTCAGTAACTCTACCTAGATATGATGGGTTAGCCATTCTGATTGCCTTGTAAAAGAATATAGCATCTTCAACAGTGGTCTTTTCAGCTATCCGTATAGCCCATGAGGAAACTTCCTTAGGATCATAGGTTTCAGAAAGAGATTTAGCGCAAACAAGTGCAGGTACTTCAATAGAAAATATGGTTGAAGTACCTAGGTTCGTGTTTCCACCAACATACCATTTTTTAGCATAACTAACACATTCGAAAATGAATTTTCCAACATCTAACCCGCTTATTTCCCCCTCAGCCACCTTATGATATGTTCTACTAGCGAGATCCATGAGTGGTTTATGCATTGAAGCAGCGCTTACGACGAAGTGTTCATACTTTGTGTCTGGGAAATCATGGTATCTATGAACATTCCCGGGTTTAGGTGTAGCTGTAACTTCTAGAAGAATAGAAGAAATAGCCGCAGTTACAATATCGTATATTATGGACATTTAATATCACATGGAAAACTTCGTGGAGGACCTTTAAACAGTTTTCCTTCAAGACTACATAATTATATTACTATATTGTCTCCTGTTCTTTCATATAAGAAAACGGTGGATGCTAGTTGCTTAAGGAAACTACTTAACTGCTTTAGTACTTCAATATTTCCACGTAAATGCATAGGCACCAAAAGCTTCGGATTAAAAGTTTTACAAAGTTTTCCTAAACCACCATAATCATTGCATTCTACGCATAAATTAGCAAATAAGACATCAAGCTTGCTTATATCCCGTCTTAATTCTTCAACTACTCTACTAAATGTTCGCCATATTATTTTGTTAAATTCTTTAGGTAATGATGGTCTCCGCCAATCCGAATTATCTCCAGCGAAATATACCTTAAGATCATTCATTTTCAGAAAATATGAGACACCTAAATCACTACTTCCTAAAACCTTAATTAGAATACCGTCTAAGCTTAGTTCCTCACCTTCACTAACTTCCCTACACTGCTTTCCTGCATCATTACAAACCTCACCTACATCCCTAGATATGATGCATGTAAACCTTTTAGCATAATTCTTTAACTTCAAGAATTCTTTGGAAAAATGATCCATATGCGAATGAGATATCATAACCAATAATTCCTTATTGCGCACAATATTTCTAACAAAATCTCTCACTTTTTCATCTAACAATTCAGGGTAATCGAAAACAAGCACCTTATCATTAAACATTAGTGCAAAACAATTATGGAAAACATACACTATCTTTACACGCATTGGTCGTCACCACTGCTAACTAAAATTAGTTACTTACCCAGCTCCTTTAATGCTTCGGAAATTATTTTCTCGATGTATTCTAGGTATTCTCTATTCGATGTAGAATGTTCTACAATGTACTTACAATGCATTAATCTTTCCATAAGTTTATTGAGTTCTTTTTCTAGCTTTAGCTTCTTGAAAGGTTTAATTTTGGTATAGTAGACTAGAGCTTCGATTATTGCGGGAAAAGCTCTATTAAATGTTCTTGGAATGCTTCTTTTGACAACGACATTTATGGGTTTACATACCGCCTTAAATTTCCCATTTACTTCTTCTAGGCTCAGTAATTTGCACTCTATGTATGCATCAGCTGATACAATATGGGGTATAGGGAATTTATTAGATAGCTCGTAGAGTCCTTCATTAGAACACGTTTTGAACACACATTTCATAAAGACGCTTATGTTGTAAACTATGTTTATTGTTAAGTACCTGTTTCTTCTAAGAGCATCCAGAGTTCTCGTTCCTTCGTATACGTAAAAGTATAAGTTATTGTTTTCTAGCTTTACACCCATTGGTGCGCAATTCCATATACCATTTGAAATCTCAGTTACAACTATGGTTTCCGAGAAAGTAGTAGAGCTAAATCCTAGTTCTCTAAGTATTTTCAAGGTTCTAACCTTCACTCTCCTATTAGCTTCCTTAGTCTTCTTAGTGCTCTTAATTTCTCCTTATCACCAATTTTGGCTCTGCAAACTATTTCCTCTAAGTTTTCAACAACTTCGCTCATGACTCTACGATTGACAGGATAAGGTATTCCATCTTTACCTCCAACGGCGAAAGCGTATTTGAAAGGATCGTATGGATGGGTTACAGGATCGTCCCATGATGGTGGCTCATTATATATTAAGTCAGAGACCAGGGCTAAAGCTCTAATAACTGATGGTCCTACACCCCTCTGTATAAGCATCTCTTCTAGAGTTCTAGGCTGTGCTTCATAAACTTTCCCTAGAACTTTCATTATTCTTTCAGCACTTGTGAGCGGCGCGTAGTATATTAGTCTTGGCTTAAAACTTACCATTGATATCGAAGCTTCCGACACGTTAATCCACGAAGTAATCTGATGTTGCCTTTTCATTATTCTTAAAGCTTCAAGATACTGTGTAATGAATTTTCTAGGATTCTCCCTGGCTAGGTCAAGTATTGTTTTCCTAGTTTTCTCAATACCTTCATCTATTAGGTTCAACGATGCAGGATTCTTCTTCCCAGCAATTGCAGTATGCGGTTTTCTAACAAAACTTTGCATGCTCTTGGAAAGCCAGTGATATCTTCTAGCCATTCCTATGTTAACATTCATGCCTTGCTGAATTATAGCCCAAAGCCCAGTATTTGAGAGTATCATTGAATGATGATATAGCGTGTAGCCATCTTGAAGCATTGCACTATCAACTTTAGCTGAAAGTTTAGAAGCTTTTACGAGTTCTTTTTCAATAGAAGATGATACGTTAAGCTTGTTGCAAGCCTCAACTATTTCTTCAGGTACTTTTCTAGCTTTCCTACCCTTACCCCCTAAAACCATAACGCCTAACCGACCATCTTTCAATACTTCCTTAAGAATTCCAAGAGTAACCGTGGTTGAGCCGCTACTATCCCAGTCCATACCTATAATGTTATTAAATGCTTGAAACCATAGAGGATTAGAAAGTCTAATAACAAACTTGTCAGGACCATATTCTTCAACGATAATCTCAACTAGTGCTCTAGCCATACGCTTCATTAGCCTAATTAACCATAGAGGAACGTGTCCTTCATGTAATGGTAAATCAGCAATACCTTCCATACTCTATCTCAAGACACACTATTTTCGCTTATAATTAAAAACCTTTAGGCAAAAACAGAAATAAAACACATTAAGTATTTATTTTACATTACTTAAATTAACTATTCGAGGAAGTAGCTAATGGAATTGCCAAGAGAATGGTTAGAGAGAGCAAGAGTTTTCTTAAAAGATGCATCAAGACATTTAAGAGAAGGCGTATATTGGCTATCGTGTTTTGATTCCCATCAAGCCGTAGAATTTTATCTTAAAGCATTTTCTATAGCATTAGCTGGAATGTATCCTTTCTCGCATGATTTAGTAGAACTATTAGGGTTTCTTGAAGATGCAGGAGTAAAAGTTCCCAAGAAATTGTACGTATATGCTGATGCTTTAACTCCACACTACACTTTATCAAGATATCCGGGAAGAAAACATTTGAAGTATAGTAAAGAACTAGCTAAAAGGTGTTTAAAATATGCAAAGAAGATCATCGAGTGGGTTGAGAAAGAAGCTTCTAAGAAGAGTTAGAGAAAACATTGCGAATAGTGATGAGCTCTTTAAAAAATACGTAAAGAAGATAATAGCAAAGTACCCTAAATCATCGATTGCTCTCATAGGTAGTAGAGCTAAGAACTATGCATTACCCTACAGCGACTATGACTTAGTAATTATTCTAAAGCGTGTACATAATACTTTCAAACTTATAGAAACCATTAGGAAACATAAGCCCAGAGGTTTTAATTTAGATCTTATAGTTTTAGAGGAAAGTGAACTAGCCGATCCCATAGTTAAGGCTATGTTAAAAGATTGCGTAGTACTTTATGACGGATTAGGAATTTTTAAATGTCCAAAATGAACCTTGCAACCCACTTATTGTTCTTCCTACTTATAGACATTTGATAATATGTTGCGGCTTTAACTTCTACTTCAGGTTCATGTTTTTCAGGGTTAAATTCTTCGCCCCAGCCCTTCGCCTTAACAACGTATTCTTCATTCTCTCTACTTAATTTTTCAACTCTAAACTTGCTGAAAACAAGTGATTCAGAACAGTAGTGGAAAAGCCATTCTTCAAGCCAGTTATAAAGTAGGTTTTCCAAATCGAAACCCTTTACCTCAACTTCTCTAACAACCTTAGGCTCAACCTTATTCACATTAACCATAACATCGAAAAGAGCAAGAGCTGAATTTTCCAGTAATTCTTCTAAAGTATCGCCGTAAGCTTCAATATACGCGTCTGAAGGGTGATCTAGGAATTTATATTTAACCTTCAAAGCGTGTCCACCATAATAAGTAATTTTAGACTGCTCTCTATAATATCCTAAATGTGTATTGAAGTTTAAACATTATGTAAGGTATAGTTTCAATGGTAAAGATTAGTAGGAGGATATTATTAGGTCTGCTGGCATCAAGTATTACAATACCGCTACTTGACCTTTACATAATAGAGCCGGAGTTTATAGTAGCAGTAACGAGAATAGAGTTAAATATTAAGAAGCGGCCACTGAAGCTTGAAAAGTACAGGATAGTACATATATCTGATACTCATTTTGGTTCCTCAAAATTTAGGGCAATATATGATATAGCGTTAAACACTGTAAAGCAGCTAAACCCCGATCTCATAGCTTACACTGGCGATTTGATTTCTAGAAGAGCATTCCTTTATGAAGCTATAAACTTTGTTGAGAAGCTATCGAGTATTTCGCAAGTATGCGCGGTATTGGGTAATTGGGATCATTGGAGTTTAGGGGAAGACATTTTAGCATTCAAGAAGCTCTTAGAGTCAATTGATAATGTACGTGTATTGGTTAATGAGAATATTGAGGTAGAAGATAATTTCTACATAGTGGGTGTTGATGATCCATATACAA
>CAZBXI010000002.1:18463-25953 GCA_964496035.1 uncultured Desulfurococcales archaeon | reverse complement strand
AATATTGAGGTAGAAGATAATTTCTACATAGTGGGTGTTGATGATCCATATACAATGCATGATAGACTAGATAAGGCTTTACAAGGAATTAAAGAACATAGCGTGATAATTCTTTTAGCTCATTCACCTGAAATTGTAGGTAAAGCTGCAAATAAAGTTGATATAATTCTTGCCGGCCATACTCATGGAGGTCAAGTAGTTTTACCGTTACTAGGACCCTTATATGTTCCCTTACCAAGGAAGTATAGAAGGTATGTTTCTGGTCTTTTCAAAGTAGGCGAAACATACATGTATGTCAATAGAGGAATAGGTACGAGTATTTTACCTATAAGGTTTATGTGCTCACCTGAAGTAACATGCTTAGATTTTAAATGGGATACTTCTCAATAATTAACACCTCATATTCTCTAAGCTCGGTAACGTTATGTTCCAAAATTTTCCCTTTAGGTTCTAAAATGATTTCCTTGTTCCTCAATGGATAACTTATTTTTACCTTTCCACACTCGTTTTCTAAACGTACTTTTATTTTAATGTTAAATATTGGTATGACAGATCTAGGCGGATGGACAGCATATGGTTGACTATATCCTGGCAGCGGTTGCTTAGTTTTCCCTAGTGGCATAGATAGTATTCTCTGATTGTACGTATGGTTAAGTAGGTGCACTATGTAGTATTCTTCTCCTTCAAAAATACTTGCCTCTACGGTTTCAGGAGCATAAACCTCTATCGGAGGTTTTTCATGTACAAGATACTTTATACTATTAGCTATGAGCGTTGAATATTCTGGTAATCCCGTTCTCCAATAATGTCTGCCTAGCTGAAATGAGAAATATGTTAGCGATTTATTCACAACTATAGCTGGTTCTTCAGTTAAGGGACCCATAGGTGGGGGACTTCTACCTAGAGTGTATTCAAAACCGTAAGTTGCTAAGGGTAAAGCCACTCTAGCCGCAATTTTTACCTTATCTGTTTCTATTCTTAGTCTTGCGTGATTTCCTAAGCCTTGTTCTACACGTGTTTTTCTAAAAGTATAGCTCATGTCTCCTAGCAGTATTGTTTTTGAAACGTTTTCTGAGAGCCTATCGTCTTCTAACACTATATAGCTCCAAGGTGTCTCAAAAACCCCTTCATAGTGGAATCCCATTATGTTTGATAAGCCAAAGTCTCCTCTTTCTATACCTTCTTCGTCTAATATAGTTGCTTGATATGTTATTATTAACTTGCCTTGGTTCTCAGCATATCTATATATTGTTTCTAATGCTCTATCTGATACACATGCCGTATTTGCTAGGATTATTAGTTTGAACTCTTTTATACTATTGTAGTTTTCTAAATCCTTGTCAGCAATGAACTCTACAGGTATATGCTTGTGAATTAGTGCGTAGTAGAAACCTCTCGTTTCATCAACATATACTGCTGGATTATTTTTACCATACCAGTCTCTAGTATTGTTCGAAGCTACTATGCCAACGTATTTTAATGGCTCAGCTTTTTCCATGTACTCTTCAAGTTTCTCTATTTCAGAGTAAACTTCAGCAACAGCATCTATGGTTCTAGAATCCTGAGCTAAAGTGGAGGAGAAGAAAAGTATCCATGGTGAACCACCAGCTATGAAAGCTTCTCTAAGACCCTGCTTGATAGCTAAGGGTGTTGTAGAGGTAACGGTCCTGTACATGTGGAAAACGTTTCTAGAAGCCCATACTGGCTTATTTCCGCTCATAGCTCTCGTCAGCCTAACCATTTCGGAAATAAAGCCTGGAGGTTGGTAGTCAGCTTCACTACACTCTGCGAAGACAGCATCTACAATATCTCTTGCTTCTTCAACGATCTTATTTGCTCTACCAGCCCATCCTGCTGGATGATTATTGTACATGAACAAAACATTCTTCCTAGTGGTTTTCGCTGTTTTCCAAAGTTTTCTCATAGCCTCTAAAACAACCTTATATCGCCACTTCCAAGCTTCCCGCCATTCCTTACTTTCCCAGTTTTCTTCTCTAGGTAGCTCATAACCTGTTTCTTTGTAGAACTTTTCTCTACAGTACTTACAATAGCATGATTTCTGATAATCTGGTTGGTATCTGAAAGAGTCGAGAAGTACAGCATAGGGTTGAAGTACGCTTAATGCTTCCTGTACTTCACGTTCTAGGTAGTTTAGATATGGTGAATTTAAGCACATCATAGGCCATTGAGGTCGCTTAACTTCTAAACCGTACGGTATGTGTTCTAAAACTATTGGTTCACCTTTAACATTTACTTGAACCCATTCCGGATGTTCCTCATACATGTGCTTATTAGCGGTATGTGCAACCATAATAACTACTTTGATATTGTCCTTACTTGCTAGCTCAATTAGCTTTTCAAGGCATGTATCCTTTGTTAATCTGGGATGTTTAGGTGCGACTTCACCTTTCAAGTACAGTCTTCTTCCCCAAGCATCTCTAGCAAAAACAACGATAACATTAGCATGCATTTTCTTAGCACATTTAACGAGATTTTCAGCAGTAAATTCTCTAATAAAATAACCGTACGGATCCTCTAAGTTGTATTGAACAGCTCTAACATACTTTCCCATAAATTACCATCCACGCACTGCTACGTATTCCTATAGTTTTCAAAACATTTTCAAAATGCGGGGATTATTAAAATTACTTGCTCTAAGCTACTAGCTTTCATGCTAACTAGGTCATAGGAGAGAGTATGAATAAGCAGTAGCATGTAGGTGTAAAAACTCTGCTACTTTTATAAGCCTAGTTGCTTTCTAATGTACTGATCTATTTCGCTTCCTATTTGTACTGATCTTCTATATGACTCTTCTATAGTCTTCATTAGCGCTGCTTTTACGCCTTCAGATTCCAATACCATAATTCCTCTAATTGTTGTTCCTGCGGGTGTTGTAACTTCATCCCTTATTTCTGCTGGATGTACAGGTCTTTTTCTTAGAAGTTTAGCTGTTCCTTCTAAAACATCCAATATTGCTTGATATGCTAAATCTCTAGGCATACCTGAAGCAACAGCACCTAAAACCAATGCGTCAACTATTTCCGCAAGAAATGCAGGGCCGCTGCCTGCAAGGCTTGTCCAAACATCTAATATTTCTTCGGGAACCCAATATACTGACCCTAGGCTTTTAAATAGCTCTTCAACTGCTTGCTTGTTTTCTCCAGCGTTTTCCTCTTTAGCTACTGCTGTTGTAGCTTTCCCTGCTAGGGCATTAATGTTCGGCATTGCGCGGTAAACTTCTGCTTTCCTGATAACCGATGTTAAAGTGCTTATCCTAACGCCGGCCATGATAGATACTACTATTTTCCCCTCCCATGAGCTTCTATTAACTTGCCTCGCAACTACAGGGAAATGTTGGGGTTTAACGCTTAAAACAACCATGTCCGCGCTTCTAACTGCATAGTCGTTGTCTCTTGTAGCTTTTGCTCCAAGTTTCTTAGCAGCACGTAAGGTTACATCACGGCGACCAGTAGCTATTATTTCGACATTACTGTGCTTCCTAACGGCACGAATAATAGCTGAACCCATTTTACCAGCTCCAATAACAGCTAAAGTCCCAATTCTACTTCCTAAAATACTGGTTTTCAAACTACCACCTTTTCGACTAATGTAAAACCTATACATACTACCTTAAAATTATTTCGTACTCGAAGCAAATAACATAGTAAAAAGTTTTCAATGTAATTTAGGAGTATAATTAAATTTTGCTCTAGTAAAATACTGTTACTGAAGGGGAATGTTTGCTAGATATGCTGCATTAGTTAAGAATCTTAGAGGAGTAGTTGTTTTCGATCTAAGTGAGGAAAATGTTAAGGAGGCTATTAAGTGGCTTGTAAACAGGTTTAAGTACAGAAATTTAGGACTACCACCAAGCCTAGTTGAGAAGTATGAAGAAGAAGAAATTGAGAGGTACTTAGAGGGAAAACCTTTCAAAAGAATAGTATATCCTGTACCCGAGCTCAGGAATGTAGCTTCGGTTATTCTAGAAGAAGCTGACATACCATTTGAGCTTTCCGAATCCTTAGTACTAGCATCATCGTATATTTCACCATTACTTGTTTTAGGGAGGAAGTTTCTACCATTTATTGAGAAATTATCTGTTGAAGTTGTTAGAATATGTAAAGATAAAATATTAGATGTTAAACAGTGGAAATTACATCTAAGAATAGCAGACTACACCATACTCGACTTCTACGAGGAATCAGTAATTGAAGCTATGAACCTAATTACTAGATCTCATGTCCTTTCCAAGGAAGAACTAGATTTAGTCTTGGAGAACAGATTTAAGCGTATTAAAGAAGACACGAAGAGGTATTGGAGAATAAAATGTTCTGAAGGTAAGCCTTTCCTATTCTACATTGACATGTTAAATGTAGTAAAAGATAGAATAAAATATTTAAGTGAAAATCAGGCAGCGGCTTTATCCATAGTTCCTGCAGTTCATATTGCACCTTAAGTTAGTATTACCGCATTTAAGATGATGTATAGTTTGGAACTATTGCCGGGAGTTTTGTTTTCTTAGCGTACCATGTATTTAGTACTCTATGGGATGCAATTAGCAAAGCGACACCTACAGGCAATAGTGCTAGTGGTGTTGTTATTCCTGAGGCGAATAGGGCAAATAGTACTGCAGATATTCCTGCCGCTGTTAGGGCATATGGTAGCTGAGTATTGACATGGTCTATGTGGTCTGATGCGCTAAACATCGAAGACATTATTGTTGTATCGCTTATTGGGCTACAATGGTCTCCAAATATACCTCCAGCGAAAACGCTTGCTATTGAAGCATATGTTACTACGTACGGGTCTGCTCCCTGAGCTAAAGCTATCCGCCATGCCATAGGTACCGCTATAGGCATCATAACGCCGAAAGTCCCCCAGCTAGTGCCTGTTGTAAACGCTATGAAGCATGACGCTAGAAATATTATTGCTGGAACAATCATTGCTGGTACGCCGGCAGCTGTAGCTAGTCCTACGACGTATTCTGCTGTTCCAACAGCTTCTGTTGCCGACTTAATGCTCCAGGCTAAGACTAGAATAGCATTGGCTAAGACCATTAGGTACATTCCTCTAACAGTAGAGTCCATTACCTCTTTGAACCTCATACTCCTAGTTACTAATACGGCTACAGCAGCGAAAATGTACGCTGCAAAGGAACTCCATAACAGCGCTGTTGCGGCATCAGCATTCATTAAAGCTTCAGTGAAGGATACAGTCCACCATTGGTCTCCGCCTCCAGTAACCCACATACCAAGTAAGGTAACAATAACCAACACTATAACTGAAGAAACAAACACCCACCAAGGAGCAGAAGATTTAGCAGAACCCAGAACGGTTTCTGTAGGCATTAAGGGTTGTGCGCCCTCCCTAATAACTTTACCTTCACTTACAGCTCTATGTTCTGCTTTAAGCATTGGACCATAGTGTCTTCTAGTAATAACAAGCAGCAACACCAGTATTATAGCTAGAATACTATAGTACCTATATGGTACGCTCATAAGCCAAGCATACATAGCACCTACGTCGGGGGCTAAGGCTATTTTTCCTTCACTAACTAAGCTTTTCAAGTAGTTAAATGAGTCATCTATTAAGCTAACCTCATAACCTATCCATGTAGATACTATAGCTAAGCCAGCTACGGGGGCAGCAGTAGAGTCGACAATGTAGCTTAGAAATTCCCTGCTAACTCTCAGCCTATCAGTTAAAGGTCTAGAAGCATTACCTACAATAACAGCATTAGTATAGTCGTCGAAGAATACTGCTAACCCTAGGAACCAGCTTAGAAAACTTGCCCCCCTAGCTGATTTTATTTTCTTGGATAACTCTGAAGCTAGCGAAAACATTGACCCTGAAACATACAGTACACCTATTAAAGCACCAATTATGAAATCAAACACTAATATTGTTGCATTCCAACTATCAGTTACATTGCTTATAATCCACCCTAGAGTGGTAGCTGTACCTCCAAAAACATCCCATCCTGTAGCCATTAATCCACCTATCCACACACCAGCAAATAGAGCTACAAGCACTTGCTTAGTAATGAAAGCTAATGCAATAGCGAGTAATGGTGGTAATAGGGGTGGTGCAGCAGCTCCTATAGCTAAGACTATGATTAAGGCAACAATATTCATTATGAAACCTTTATTAACTTCCATACCCTTCTGCCCCTTAACCTATTTACTGTACAAAATTCAATTAAATAATTCCACTCTTTAAATTTTTCTTTAATAATCTAAAGAGATTTACATAGAAAAATTTCAAGAAATATAACGATGTATCTTTAACAAATATTTAATTATTCTCTTTCTCTTAAAGAAAATATTATTACCTTGTTTTTAAACCTAAATACTTGTGTCGTACCTTAGCAAGGAAAATAACTGTAGTTTAACTAAGTTAATTGTAGCAATCAATATCGTAGTGTACATTATATGCGGCTTTATTGGCGGAAATATTGTAGAAATAAATGCTGAAGTCCTGGCTCTCATTGGCCAGTTTAACATTTACGTCCTAGAATACGGTTTTTGGTGGCAACTAATTACTGCAATTTTTATGCATGTAAATATAATCCATTTGCTATTCAACACGTTTTGGATTTACGTACTGGGGTGTAGAGTTGAGAAAATTTTTGGTAAAATACCCTACCTTGCAGTTTATTTCCTAAGCGGATTATTTGGAAACGTTTTAACGTTACTTATTTTACCTCCTTTAACAATTAGTGCGGGCGCTAGTGGTGCTATTTTCGGAATTTTCGGCGCTTTAATAATGTTTGAAGGTGTACACGGTAGGGGAATATTTGTAGCGTTAATTTACGCTTTCCTAGTATTTATGATGAATGTAGGTTTTGGGATAAACATAGTAGCTCACTTAGGAGGATTAATTGTAGGATTAATTATTGGATATGTTTATGGTAAGTACGGTAAAATTTGAGCTCGGAATATTTCACCAAAGCCCAAGCTTTAGAGCGAAGCATTGCTATTCTAAGCTATTTAGTGTTAAAAGTTTAGCTATGCACGTTTTTAAGAAACCTATATCAGTTACATTCTTGGCAATTTTCCATAAGCCTATTTCTTCATGAATAATAGTGAGCATAGACAATGTAAATAAAGTATGCATGAATATTGATGCTTTTAACCAGTTACCAAAGAGGACAAACTCATCTACATTTTCTGCCGTTATAGGCCAAAGTAATGGATTATATTCATGATGCATGGAGTCAATAAGTACATGAATTAGTGCACTTACTTCTACAGATAGAACATATTTGAACGTGCTAATTTTGCCTAGTTTGACATTTAAAATTCTCCTCACTACCTTGCCGTAAACAGGATAAGCAAGGAAACCGATAAGCCAAGACAGCATTAAACAGCCGAGAAAACTGTGAAGAAAAAGCCTATCAAAGGGATAATGGAAACCTAGTAAAATAATTACGGGAATTTCTAGGTCAGGTAGAAAACTACCAATAATAAGACCAGTTAAATCAAGTCTCT
>CAZBXI010000002.1:0-18363 GCA_964496035.1 uncultured Desulfurococcales archaeon | reverse complement strand
ATTTCTAGGTCAGGTAGAAAACTACCAATAATAAGACCAGTTAAATCAAGTCTCTTCTTAAGAACCTTATAAATAATGTATGCGTGAACATAGTGGAGAAGTGTAAATACCATGCTCAATAACCCTTCACTAAGTCGTTGTATTCTCATGTTTTTATATTTAATGTTCTTAGATTTCGAATATTTAGAACAATAATGTTTTAAATGTTAGATTTAGAAATAACGGCGTTTTAGGTTTTCTATGGGTTGCTAAAATGTTGCATAGAACTGCTATGTACTGGGCTGTATGCCTAGCTATAATAACAGCAATAATGTTATCGTGTGTTACTATGAAATATTCCGGAAAAGCTGGAGGTTCAACAACGATTGAGGTTGGAAACCTTGAGATACATACTTTTAGCTCCTATGATGAGTTAAGAGAATACATTATGGAGTCTTTGGAGCTCTCAAAACTTATGCCAAAACTGGGATACAAGCTACTTACCCCAGCATTTGAAGAAATATGGCCACTACCTATACCTGTGCCAACACCGGCACCTACTCCTATTCCAGCGCTATCTATACCTGGGTTTACTCGAGGTACAATAGCGATACCTGAAACGAGCATAGCAAAAACAGCTAAAACTGCTTATGGAATACCCTACTCTAAAACCAATGTTCAAGTTGAGGGAGTAGACGAAGCTGACATAGTTAAAACCGACGGCAAATACCTATATGTTGCCTCGGGAAATAAGGTCTACATATTGAAGGCCTATCCTCCCCAAAATGCTTCAATAATTACTAGTGTTAACACAGGGGAAGTTCTAGGGATATTTATAGCTAACAATAGACTAGTTGTTATATCTTCTATAAAACCTCAGGTAAGGCCCTTACCTAAACGTGAACCACCAATATTACCTATAAGGTCTGAAATAGTCCCGCCAATACCAGTATTTGAAGAAGAGTTAACAATTACGTTGTATAGCTTAGAAAACATTGAAAAACCCACGGTTCTACAGAAAATTAACGTAACGGGCCATTATGTTTCATCAAGACTCGTAGGTAAATACTGCTACATCATAGTTAACTTCCCAGTATTCGTATTTGAAGATCGAATACCGCTACCTTTAATTAATAACGAGGCTATTGCACCTAGCGACATTAAATACTTCGGAAGAGACTTCTCATACACTTTCACAATAATATTAGCTTTAAACACAGAAACGGGGGATTACAGTAAGGAAGTATTCTTAACAGGTGTGTCAAACTACATTTACATGACGCATAAGAACCTATATGTTCTAGCAGCGAGAAGGCCTAGCATTTACGTAATACTGGATAAAATAATCAACGTTATTGTTAAGGAAATGCCTGAAGAAGTCAAAGAAGCTATTGAAAAGATAAGGAATGAGAATATATCTAAAACAGAAAAGTACAAGCAAATACTGGCTCTATTAGAGTCAGAATTTAACTATTTACCCAGTGAGAGCAGAAAGAAGATATTCACTGGAATAGCTAAGGAATATTCGAAGCTATGGCATGAAGAAACGGCCATATATAGGTTTGCGATTAACGGTTTAGAAATAAAAGCTATGGCTAAAGGGGAAGTACCGGGACGAGTACTTGACCAGTTTTCAATGGATGAACGTGGAAATTACTTCAGAATAGCGACAACAGCAATAGTGTATAATACCGAAGATAGCTTACCTGCAATACCTGTGCAAGTTAATAATGTTTACGTATTAGACATGAATCTTACAATAATTGGTTCTCTTGAAGGACTGGCTAAAGGCGAGAGAATATATTCAGCAAGGTATATGGGAGACTTAATGTTCCTAGTGACGTTCAGAAGAATTGATCCACTATTCGCCATAGATCTTTCAGATCCTAGCAATCCAAGGGTTTTAGGTAGGCTGAAAATACCAGGATACTCTGAGTATTTACATCCACTTCTTGATAAGTACTTAATAGGCATAGGAATGGATGTCGACGAAAAAACAGGTTTTATGAAAGGTCTAAAAATATCGCTATTTGATATTTCAAACGTTACGGAACCTAAGGAAGTTTCAACAGTAGTTTTTGAGAAGTGCATGTATAGTCCAGTTCTCTATAATCACAAAGCATTCATGATAAATTATGAGAAACTATATTTCGCAGTACCTGTTTCTGGAAATAAATATTCCGGAGAAAATGGAGTATACATAATAGATGCTTTACTACCAGAACTTAATGAAACAACTAAAGCCAAACTAGCTGTAAGAGGTCTTATATGGCATCCTGGAGCACAAAGAACATTATACATCGGCGACTACATATATACTGTATCATACGATGTAGTGAGAATTGTTGATGAAAGTTTAAACGTAGTAAACGAAATAGTGTTAATGCAAAGCAGCAAATAGAAACAATACTTTTTTATAATTAGAAGTGAACGTAGACATAGGAGAGGTATTCTTGTTTTTCAAGAAAAGCATAGACAAAGAAATAGAGAGTATAGTTAGGGATTTAATTGATATTAGAAGGTTATTTGAGGAAGGTATAAGACCTAGAGCTTTAAGCAAATCCTCAGTATTTACAAGGTTTAGGAGGGAATTTAGACAAAAGCATCTTTTGCGAAAGCTACCATACTTAGACGTCGACGAAACGGAAGCGCTCTTAGTAAATACCATGAAGAAACTGCGAAACGTCGCTAAAAGGCTTGCTAAACTACTTAGCAATGTAGAGACTAAGACCCGATCTTACAGGTTAATTTTTCTTCTAAGAGATAGCTTAGCTTCATTAAATAATGTAATCAGCGGCGTGGTAAACCGTGGAGAGATGGTTAAAGTGCTTGACGAAGTAATAGTTAAGCTTAATGAAGCAAAGACCATTATTCGGCTTGAAGGAATAAAGTAGTTAAAGTAAGTGTTTTTATCGCTTCCTATCAAAGAATATGTTCTTGCCCCTAATACTTAATGGCACAGCTATTGCAATATCGGCATCAATTAGCCCAAGTTCCTGTGCTGCAACACCAGCGCTTAACATGATCCTATTATCTACATTATGTAGAGATGCTGTTTTAGCAGCAGAACCTAACGCTATTCCCAAATTAAGAAGGCTTAGTACTTCGTCAATGTTTATATTCCATATCCTGGGTTGCTTAATGTTGAACCCTGTAATTTTGCAACCTAGGACTACAACTACATCTGATTCTCTAATATTCTTAGCGTCTCTAGCATAGAAGCTTCCATACTCCACAGCTAATTCCTCCATTTTCTCAGCTAACTTATTCAGCTCATCTTTCCTGTAAAGAATTCTTATACTAACGTTATCGATGCCTTTAGCTTTAGGAGCAGTTTTCGCGGAAGCAGCCATGAGCTTCGCAGTTAGCAAAGCTATCTCTTCAAAAGAAATTTCTTTGCGAGACATAAAAACAGCACCTAGTAATTATAATTAAAATAGATAGTTAAAAAACTAAGCATAATTTACCACATAGCTTTTTATTTTCCTACAGAAATACAACTTATTGGAATATGATGAAACCCCCTCTCAACACATAGACCGAAGAGGATGACGCACCTCGCGGCACTCTGACTGAACGTTTGCGATTTTATAATATTTTCTGTTTATGTTAGTATTATAACATACTTTATGGAAAAATATTTTAAAGTGCACCTTCTATTTTGAAATGGTGCACCTATGGTCGAAGTTATACATGAAAATACGTGGAAGCTTTGGGCATTTATAGTAGGTAAAGCCTTCAATATAGAGTTCGAAAGAACTTCTATGAACGAACATTACATGTTCTTGAAGGAAATTAGCGAGCGCGAAATTGGACTCTATATTCACTTTCCTTTCTGCAGATCTTTCTGTAAATATTGTCCTTACTATCGTGAATTTTGGAGTGAAAAAGCCTTTAACAAGTATTCTAAAGCACTTATTAAGGAGATAAAGTTACTTGGGAAAATTCTTAAAGATCTAGATTTAGTCGTTGTCGATGCTCATGTTGGAGGAGGTACACCAAGTCTCCCATCTCCACAATTTTGGAATGATATTGTTGAGGAATTAAAATCAGCTTTTAATTGGAAAACAGACCTAGGTATTGAAGCTAATCCCGAGGATTTAGTTGATGAGTCTAAAGTATTTGCCCTTAGAGACGCCGGTATTAGTGAAGTTAGTATTGGTGTTCAATCATTTCATAGAAGCTTACTTAGAGAATTAGGTAGAAGACACGGCCCTGAAGACTCTATAGCGGCAATAGAGAATGTTAAGAACGCCGATTGTAAGCTTGTAAACGTAGACCTTATGTTCATGATACCAGGTGAAGATTTAAGGACATGGGAAGAAGACTTAAGGATAACGGCAGAACTTAACCCTACACAAATAACGACTTATCCAACACTCTTAACTCCTCAGGCTATTGCATGGAATAACGCTGTTAAGGGTAGAATTAAGCAACCTGTTAGGTTATTTGAGAAATTTGCAAAACTACCTTGGAAAATTCTGAGAGAATACGGTTATAACATGGTTAGAATAGAATCTTGGAGCAAAGGCGGAGACTATTCCACAGTAAACCTTGAAATGACAGGTCCACTACTTGCTCTTGGTGCTGGAGCTTTCGGCTTTACAGGGACATATGAGTGGTGTAATGTTCACTCGGTTAGAGAGTATGTGCGCGCGTTGCTAAATGATAGATTACCTGTTGCTGTTGCTAGAAAAGTAAGTAAAGCTGAAAGAGCATCAAGAATAGTAGCTGACCAGCTATTCTGCAGAGGGAGCATGAACATAGATTTTATGAAAGAGAAAATAGGTTCTGGATTTGAAATTTTACCTAGGCAGTTTAAATGGTGGCTAAAGATAATGGAGGTACTAGGTTTAATTGAAAATAAGGGTAAAATATTGAAGCTAACAAATAGGGGTATCATGGTCGCACATAAGTTTGTATGGACTTTTGTTATGAAAGTACCTTGTAGATTAGCTTACAAGCTTATGGAAACTCCTTGGCCTATGAAAATAAGCTTACCGTGAATCATAGAAAAACACGTAGCTGAGATCTATAGGTTTATACGCAACATTAAATATGGGAGGTTTTGGAAAGTTTAATACGATATTAAGGCGGTTTGGAGTATGTTAAGCGATGTTCAAATGTGGTACGCCATTTTACATAAATGTAAACGGTATAAAGTTAAACGTGTACGATTCAGCTGAAAAATGCATATACAAGGAAAAATTAGCTTTAGTTTTTCTCCACGGTTTGCCAGGACAGATTAGCAATTGGAAATACCAAATAGCGTATTTTGAAGAGAAATATAGGGTTATAGCTTATGATCAAAGAGGTTTTGGCAAATCCGATAAACCTGTAAAGGTTTCAATAGGCGATTATCTTGAAGATTTAGATAAGGTTTTAGAAAACAGAGGACTACATCCAGAGAATATTGTCCTTATAGGACACAGTTTCGGAGGCATGGTTGCTCAAGCATACGCTAGAATACGTAAAATTAAAGGCCTCATACTAGTAGGTTCGTTAGTAAAGGTAAAACCAGACATTTTCGATAAAATAGTTTGGCACTTACCTCCAATATTTTGGAGAAAAATACTCTACACAGAGAACCCTCTAACAAGAAGACTTTATAGAAAAATTTTCTTTAGCCCATCAACACCCAAAAAGGTTTTCGAAGAATTCCTTAGAGATAATAAGGAATATCTTGAAACACTACCAGCATATGTGTTCAGATACGGGAAATACTTTGTAGATTACGATGCTTCTACATGGCTCCGCAAAATAGAAGCACCAACGTTAATTATAGTTGGCAGGGATGATAAAGTAACGCCGACAAGTGAAAGCGAAATACTACATAAGCTAATACCTAATTCTAAGCTTGTAATAATTGAAAATGCAGGTCATTTAGTACTTTACGAGAAAGCTAAGGAACTTAATAGGATAATCGACGGGTTCATAAAGGGTCTTAAATAAAGTAAATGGCAGCTATCTTTTGTAAATCCATTTTGGATCAGAGTATTTTTTCCTTAATTTCTCTATTAATTTAAGTTCATAGTCTGTAAAGCTACCTTTAACTAACCTCACATTATATGTTTCTTCAAAACTTCCAATGAGGAGCTCAATAAACTTTTTACGGTCAATTTCCCTACGTAATTCTTCCTCGATACCTGTTACTCTTTTCAGCTTTTCTCGATCTGTTTTTAATACTTTAGCCATGATGTTCTTATATGTTCTAAGAAGTATCGTTCCATGCTGCAAAATAGCTCCATATTTCCTGGATTGCGCATTTCCTGAAACCTTTCTACCGTTTATAGTAATGTCGTTTGGTGGTTTATATTGTGCATTTAAGCCTATTTTTCTTAAACTTCTTATAAGCCATTGTAGGAGCTTCTTATAAGTCTTCTCAATATCCAGTCCCTTAATTAACTCATCTTGTGCTTTAACGACTATAGCATAAGTTATTTCTCCCCTGTAGTCCTGGTATATAGCACCACCTCCGCTAGGTCTTCTAGCAATACTTATGCCTAGTCTTCTACACTCTTCTACATTCACTACCTCCTCTATTCTTTGAAAGTAACCTACGCTCACTGATGGAGGTTTTATTGATAAAAATCTTAGAGTATTTGGGGACCTACATTCGCCTACAGATTTCAGTAGAGCTTCATCAATTGCGCATCTAGTATAGCAATCTACAGGTTCCAGTATGATTAATCTCCATGCTCTACTCATTGGGCTTCATGCCCTCATGTTTCCACTAATTTCTTAGCTAAGTACTTGGCTAAGGCCATTATGGTTAACATAGGCGGTGCGCCGGGAGCTTTAGGTAAAACACTAGCATCAGCAACGTAAAGCCCTCTTATTTCGGTTTCTAAGTTTTTATCAACCACTTTCCCTATGGCTGCTGTACCTCCTGGATGAACACCCCTAGGGTATGTTGCAACTACAGTTTTCATATCTGCACCCATTGCCTCAAGTATTTCTAGAGCTTTTTCAGAGTATTTTTTAAGTAAATCTATATCGTAATCTGTCAGCGGTTTACTTACCTTTCCATCCTTATGCACTTTTCCTGAAGATGCATCAGCTATTTTCACCATAATCCCCATAATGTCTTTTGGGTTAGCTTTAATCCCTTTACATATGAATTTTGGTTTAAGAAATACGCTAAAGAAGGGAGATAGGATACCATGTTCAAGCTTAACGTAAGCTAACATGTCTTGTTCTCTATTGAGCATAATGTCTTTCACGATACCTCCTACTGTTATGAAGACATCTGTAAACAAGCCTTCGCCTACATTATCTTCTATCCCTGCAGAAAAGAGGATCTCAGGTGTTCCTAAAGCACCAGCACACGTAACAACAATGTTCGTGTTTATTTCCTTTTCAATACCATTTACAATGTACCTTATCCCTTTAACTTTACCTCCGGAGGTTAGTATTCTCACCTTAGATACCCTGGTAACTATTTTAGCACCTAAGGACATAGCCTCCCTGATATTTTTAAGTGATGACCATTTAGCTCCAGTAATACAACCAGCTGTACAGTGTTTACATGTCGTTAAGCATTTCTTTGGATCTATTATTTTAGGCATAAGCTTTATTGTTAATCCTAGGTTTCTAGCTACTTCTATGAAGGACTTTGTCGCATTACCTATGAAGTTGCATGGCATTGGTGAAATATGTAGCTCATTATTTAGCTCCTCTATTTCGTCTACTATGTCTATACCGAAGCTCTTCAACTCATTAATAAGCACTGGTACTGCATTGCCAAACGTTACTAATGTAGAGCCACCTACAGCAATAGCCCTCCATATTTCAACCCCAGAAAATACAATATCGTATGCTCTATATGCTTTAGCTTCCTCCACAAAGCCTCCCTTTTCCAGGACTAAAACCTTCTTATTTTTAATTGAAAGTTCTTTTGCTATAACACCTCCAGCAGCTCCGGAACCTATAATTACGGCATCATATATTGTCATGCTATAGCCCCGAGCTATTCTAGTCAATTTTCTAAAATGATTTCCACTAATACTGGCTCATCAATATTGGTTATGTCTAACTCTTTCAACTCATCAACGCTACGTACTATATGCGCTTTTATACCGTAAGCTTTAGCTATTTTAGCGCAACTAAATTCGCCAAGATATACGCCAAAACTCTTCTTAAACATTTTCTCTTGAAATCTTTTAGTTAATCCATAATGTTTATCATTATATACGATGATTGCTATTGGAATATTGAACTGCTTTAGAACAGCAAGTTCAGTTGACGATGCGTAGAATGCTCCATCCCCCATTATGGCAACCACATTTAAGTTAGGTTTAGCAGCTTTCACACCTATCGATGCAGGTAACGAGTAACCTAGCGTAGCCATATTTCCCGGGAAAATTATTGTCCTAGGCCTATAGGCTTTAATAGTGCTAATAGACCATAAGGTGTGTTGTCCAATATCTAGAACGAACACAGTATCTTTGTCAAACATTTTACTTAGTGTTTTAGCTATTTCAAACCCTTTACCAGTAATTACCTTATATTCTTGCTTTCCTCCTCTAATCCATAATTTACTCTTAGACTTAATTTTCCGAATCATTTTAATCAAGAAGCACTTTACATCAGATTTAATTGTTAGTGTAGCGTACTGCTTATTGAAGCTACGTTCATCTATGTCTACTTGAATAATCATCTTCGCTTTTGGTTCTATATGGAATACAGTATTGTACGATAAACTACATCCCAACGCTAATATTAAGTCGCTTTCCGCAAGCGCCCTATTCGCTTCAATATTTCCATAGTATCCTACGAACCCTAAGTTTAATGAGTCGTCTTCAGAAATTACCCCTCTAGCCATAAGCGTGGTTACAATAGGTATCTTAGTTTTCTTAGCGAACTCATAAAGTTCCTTCTCAGCTCTAGAGAAAACCACACCTTGACCTGCTAGAATAAGCGGTTTTTCAGAATTATTAATCATATTAGAAACTAGGTCTAGGATATCAGCTTCCACAGTTGTAGGAGTTTTCTTTAAAGAGATTTCCTTAACTTCCGTTCTCCTTAATTGAACATCTTCAGGTATTGATATATGTACTGGGGCAGGACATCCACTTGTTGTTGCATGTAGTGCGGAGAATATTTGCTCATATGCTTTAATAGGTTCTACAATCTCAATACTCATTTTAGTTATATGCTTAAAAACACTTACTAAGTTAAATTCCTCAGTAACTCTTTTCTCCTTAAGCTTAAGAGGTACTTGACCTGTTACTGTAAGCAGTGGTATATGGTCTTTGTAAGCTGTAGCTACACCTAAAACTAAGCCTAATGCTCCTGGACCCGCTGTTGCTATACATACTCCGGGTTTTCCTGTAATTCTGGCATAACCGTCAGCTGCATGAGCTGCTGCTTGCTCATGTCTCATAAGTATGTGTTTTATTTTGGATTCTGATAAAGCAATGTATACTGGGCTTATCCACTTACCTGGAACACCGAAAACGACATCTATGTCTGCTTTTTCAAGTATTTTAACTAGAGCTTCAGCTACTTTCAATTTGAACGCTCCCTTAGAAACCTTATAACGGCATTAGTGAATTCTGTTGTTGAATATATACCGCCAATGTCTGGTGTTTTCACATTAGCCTTTAATGTCTTAATTATTGCTCTTTCAAGTTTTTCTGCTTCACTAGGAAATCCTATTTTTTCAAGCATCATTTTAGCTGAAAGCATCATAGCTATGGGGTTAGCAATATTTTTACCTGCAATGTCCGGTGCCGAACCATGAGCAGGGGCAAATATGGCATATTTATCTCCGATATTTGCTGAGGGCATTAAGCCTGGGCTCCCTATTAACGCTGAACCTATTCCTGAAAGTATATCTCCGAACATATTAGTGGTAACTATGATATCGAAGTTTTCAGGTTTTAAAACCATAAGCATTGAAGCAGTATCTACATGCATTTCTTCAACTTTTATTTCAGGATATTTCTTAGCTACATTCAGACATGTTCTTAGAAATAGTCCATGAGTTTTTCTTAAAACATTAGCTTTATGGACTACTGTTACCTTTCTCCTACCATGGCCTCTAGCGTATTTAAAGGTAAATTCTGCTAATCTCTCAGTATTTTTCTTAGTTACAACGAGCAAGGCAGAGTAGCCGTCATTAAACTCTTTTTCAATACCATAATATAATCCTTCAACGTTTTCTCTAACGATAATCATGTCTACATTTTTTCTAGCTTGAGGTATGTTTGGCAAACTCTTTACTGGTCTGAGATTAACGTAAAGATCCAATTCTCTACGAAGAGTTAAAACAGGACTTCTATACTTCTTAACCTCTGAGGGTTTAGGTGTAGTCACGGGCCCCATTAGCGCTATTCCTATTTCCTTTATTGCTTCAATATCATCATCCGATATTGCTTCACCAGTTTTACGTAATCTACCATATCCTATATGGAAGAATTCGTATTCTAAGTCAAGGTTTAAACTGTTGAGAACCCTTAGTGTTGCATTTACTATTTCCGGTCCTATACCATCTCCCGGAATAACAGCTATTTTAACCATTATTTTCTTATCCTCCTATAATACTGTATTAAACCACCTGCATTAAGGATGTCCATTATAAATTTTGGATAGGGCTTTATCATTAGCGTCTTCTTCGGGGTTTTAATAAATCCATTAGCTAGGTCTATCTCAATAATGTCTCCTGTTTCAACATATTTGGTAATGTTAGGGCATTCAATAGCTGGAAGTCCATGGTTTATTGCATTTCTGAAAAATATCCATCCAAAGGATTCAGCAACAACAGCTGAAATACCTGCAAACTTAATGGCTAAAACCGCTTGTTCCCTGCTTGACCCGCATCCGAAATTTTTCCCTGCAACAATAATGTCTCCTTTCCTTACTTTAGAGCTAAATGTGGGATCTATTCCTTCCATTAAGTGTTTAGGCCATAAGCTATAGTTCAATGTTCTAAGGTATCTACCTGGAATTATAATGTCAGTGCTTATATTGTCTCCAAACTTCCAAACACGCCCTCTTATAATCATTATAGAAACCTCCTAGGATCAGTTATTTCACCTGTTAAAGCTGAAGCAGCTGCCGTAGCTGGTGAGGCAAGGTAGATTTTAGATTTTCTACTACCCATTCTTCCAATAAAGTTCCTGCTTGACGTTGAAATAGCTACTTCACCATCCCCTAAAACCCCCATATGCATACCTATACATGGACCGCATCCGGGAATACCTATCATAGCACCTGATTCCAAGAATATCTCAATAAGTCCTAAAGATATGGCCTTTAAAAGAATATTTTTAGAAGCTGGTATGATGATGAGTTTAACGTAAGGTTTTACTTTACCCTTTTTAAGTATTTTAGCTACTTCAATAAGATCCTCAAGTCTACCATTAGTACATGTACCTATGAAAACCTGGTCTATAGGTGTGCCTTCAACTTCAACAACAGGCTTTACATTATCGACGCTGTGGGGACAAGCGATTTGGGGTTCTAGAGAACTAGCATCGAAGGAAAATATTTCAGCATAAGAATCCTTATCTGAGAAGTAAACTTTAAACTCGTGTACTCCAACATTTTTAAGATATTTAATAGTTTTTTCATCAATATTTTGAAAACATGAAACAGCCCCCATTTCTACGGCCATATTGCATAGCGTAAACCTACTCTCAACACTTAAGTCGCTTATTAGGGAACCTGAAAACTCTACCGCTTTGCCTAAAGCACCATAAGCTTTAAGAGAACCTACAATATGGAGAATAACATCCTTTGCATAAACTCCTTTAGGTAGTTTTCCCTTAACGGTGATAAGTATTGTTTCAGGTATTTTAAGCCATAATTTCCCGGTAGCCAGGGCATAAGCTGTATCTAAAGCTCCAACACCTAAAGCTAAAACACCTAGGGCACCTAGTGTAGGTGTATGAGAATCTGCTCCAATAATTATCTGCCCCGGTTTAACATAGCCTCTTTCGTGGATAACCTGATGACATATACCCTCACCCATGAAATGTATTGATGAAATACCATATTTCCTACACGAATTTAAAACGTATCTCTGTAATGTAGCAGCATCAATACTGTGCGGTGGTACTGAATGATCAAAAAACACAGCTGATTTTACATTACCTAGTTTTTCCACACCCATTTCTTCAAGATGTTTAAAGACCAAGACTCCTGTTCCATCGTGAAAATAAATAAGGTCTACAGGTGTTTCAACATATTCTCCGGCATGGACTTTTACACCGACATGATCTGAAATAATTTTTTCAATAGCTGTGGACATGAAATTATTCCTCTTCTTCGAATTTTAAAGCTAAACTAATTAATTCTTCACCAGTAATGAACTTTTTACGTAAAGACTTAACATATTTAAGCAGTTTCTCAGCAGTTCTCTTCGAAACAGCCACTCCATTTTTCTCTAAGTATTTAATGATGCCCTTAAGCCCTGAATGTTTTCCGAAAACTATCTGTCTCCTATTACCTACAAGACTAGGTTCGTAAGGCTCATACATTCTAGGATAGTCAAGAACAGCTGCAACATGAATTCCCGATTCATGACGGAAAGCATTTTCACCAACAACGGGTTTTAACGGATTCAAAGGTATTCTCGAAAGTTTAGCTACAAGTTCTGAAAGAGGTTTAAGAAGTTCAAGTTTTAAACCTAAATCAACACCGTAAAGGAAGTAAAGTGCGGTAACAACTTCCTCTAAAGCAGCATTACCTGCCCTTTCACCAATACCATTAACTGTAACAGATATTGCTTCAGCACCTGCCTCATAAGCTGCTAAAGAATTTGCTGTAGCTAATCCGAAATCATTATGGCAGTGAACAGCAACTTTAGCATTAACGCTTCTCTTTATTTTCCTAACTAAGTACTTCATGCCTAAGGGGGTTATGCATCCGGCGGTGTCTGCTAAACCTATTCTATCAGGCTTCACTTCAACGACTCTACTAAAGAAGTCTATTAGCCTTTTTAAAGGTGTCCTAGTAGCATCTTCAACACTAACTTGAACAAAAAGACCATGCTCCTTAGCGTATTCCGCTGTTTTAACAGCCTTTTCAACAGCTTCTTCATATGTTATCTTCAGTTTCCTCCTAAGATGAATTTCAGGTAGAGGAATAAAAATTAAAACACCGTCAACATCGCACTTTAATGCCTCATCAACATCACCTATAAGCGAACGTGATAGAACAAGGATATCAGCATTCAATCTCTCACTAGTTACAGCTTTAACTGCTCTCCTTTCCTCATCTGAAACTACAGGAAATCCCGCTTCAATTTGGGGGATACCTAGCTCGTCAAGCATTTTAGCAATTTTCACTTTCTCCTCAACGGAGAAAGAAACTCCAGGACATTGCTCTCCATCTCTAAGCGTAGTATCGTAAATTACAACAGAATGGAGTTTACACATACTAACTCTATTATACTGGCTAGTAGCAGAATATTTCACAGTACGCACCAAGGCTAAAAACACGCTATGAATAAATACATTTTTCCTAATATACTGTACGTAAGTTCTCTCTTCTTCAATATTACAGTTTAGCGCTTCATTATTCAGCAAGTTTATATGCTACATAGCATACTTTTCTACTAGGTGGAATACATGTACACTACAGTAAAAATTAAAGTTGAGGCCAAGAAGAAACTTGAAGAAATACAGACCCGCCTAAGGCTTCACGGCATTAAGGCGAGTTTACATGAAATTCTAGAAAAACTAATAGAGCTAGGTTTGGATGAAGAAGACAATCTTTTAAGAAAATTCATGCACAGAGAAGAGGAGGATCCTATGCTACACCTCCTAGAGAACCCCCTGGATTGGGATGTAGAAGATGCATCTATAAAAATAGATGAAGCACTATATGGTGAACCAAATGTCAGCTTTCATAGATACGGGAGTATTCGTAGCAGCAAGAAATAAAAGAGATATAAATCATGAGAAAGCTGTTAACCTGCTAAGAGAAGCTTTAAAGGGAAAATACGGGCGCATTTACACATCAGATTACATATTTGATGAAGCAGTAACTGTAGCATTAGTAAGGACAAGAAAACCTGACATAGCTATTGATATAGGGAATTTCATACTCTCATCAAAGAAACTACGTATACTACATGTAGATAAGTTAGTGTTTATGGATGCATGGAGAATATTTAAGAAATACGTAAACAAAAAATTAAGCTTCACAGACGCAGTATCGATAGCATTGATGAGGAGATACAACATAGACTACATTATGAGCTTCGACAAACACTTTGACAACATAGTACCGCGGATAAGCTAGTAAACACATAGTACACTACCCTACGGAATAAATGCTGCTACTAGTACATTAAACCAGGAGATAGCGTTTAAACCATTTAAAATATTTCCATTTTTGGATAAAGTAGGTGATATTGGTTAAGTTAGACTCAATTAGACAGTAAAATACTATGGTAAAAGTAAGTTTTAGGATATGTGCAGGGATTGTAAATATGTTTAGTTTATAGGAATATTGGAGCTGCTTAGGTAGATTTGTTTAACTACAGTTAACAATACTATGAGGACCCTTTATATCCCTAATAATGTGAACAATCATAAATTATTTAGCACTTCTCCTTATTTTCGCTGAGGGGTCATTTACATGTCTCCATAAGCCTTTATAGAAGCTTTCAACTTTAATTCCTAGCATATCTATAGTGGAATCGGTTATTAATGGTTCCTCAAGTCCTGGATGAACAACAAGATCTGCTTTAATCTTAGATAGGACTTCACGGTTTTCTCCAAGTAGCTCTAGTTCGACAAAGTCTTTTACCACGTAAACGTTACGTCTAGAGTCTACAGTAGATACTTCATACACTTCGCCACTTGAGAAACCTAATTCCCTACCAATATTCTCATCAACAACTATGACCGGACTTTCACTATGAGCACCACCATTAACTAAAACAATAAGTTCTTTAGAGATCCCTATCGTAGATTTAACTCTTAACCTAACGTATACAACCATAGCCTAGTCTCCTCTAAGAAACCACCTGCTAACCGTTGCTACTTTCTTTCTCTTAACCTTAGTAGGTTTTAGAAGAAACCACCTACCATACTTTACAAAAACTCTCTTCCTACCCAATACTTAAGCACCATGCACTGCTCTAGCCCAATACTAGGTATAGTTGGAAATCCTAATAAGATTTTAATTACCTGAGTGCAAGCTATATACTAGCTAATAAATCCTCACTTTACAGTTAAATTCGCGGTGCATAGGATGTTGTTAAGAGACTATGTTAGTAAACTTAGTGAATCATGTAAACCTATTATCATGAATAGGTACTATGACCTTTTAAACGAAGAAATAACCATACCCGGTAGCTTAGATATCATCGCCAACTTTCTTAAAGTACTTTCAAACAACACTAGGCTCAAAATACTTTACCTTCTAGCAAAATATCAATTACCTGTATGTCTCATAGCAGCAATATTAAACAAGGATCAAACATTGATTTCTCATCATTTAAAAACGTTGAAAGAGTATGGATTGGTAAGAGAATATACTTCTGGAAAGTTTAAATACTATACTACTAATAAGGATAAAATCAAATCAATACTAAGTACTTTACTTTATAACATAGAATAATCATGGCTTATTTGACCAACTAGAACATAATATATAAATTACTAGAAGGAAAATTTATATTTTCATCACTTATGTTAAACATATGAAAAATATTTCAGATGATTTACAATGATGAACATCGTTTTCTGGGCCAATGTGCTGATTACGGCACTTATCCCAGGGCTTTTAGCTACATGGCTAGGTGTTGGAGGATGCTTTCTACGCATACCCATGCTCATTTATCTTTTCGGTGTAAATATTAAAACAGCCTACTGTATAAACCAGGCAGTAATAGCATTAACCACATTACCAGGAGTTTTTGAACATTGGAGAAAAAGCCACGTTTACCCTAAAGGATTACTTACAGCTGCTTTAGGAGCGGTCTTGGGTGTTTCCTTAGGTGCGTATGTTGTAGCTAAATATCTTCCAACATTAATACTGAAGGGAATTTTCGGTATCGCATGCATCTTCATAGGGATTTACGTAGCCTACAAAACCGTAAAAGCTAGAAGAAAACTTGTTAAAAGAATTACTGTTAAAGAGGTTAAGGTTCTCGAGCATGGAATAAAACTCTTTACCCTAATGTTTCTAGCAGGATTCGCTACTGGAATATGTGGTTTCGGCGGGGGAATATATTACGTACCATTATTCCTAGCTTTAGCCTATCCAACTCATGTTGCAGTAGGAACATCCAGTGCTGAAATGATAGCAACAGGAGCTATGGGTTCTTCTGTTCTAACATACTATGGATTCATGAACATACCGCTATTTATCGCCATAGGCATACCAACACTTATAGCATCATGGATTGGAGCAAAATTAGCAGTAAAATCTCCACCATGGCTGCTAAGGCTAATATACGCAATATCGATAATAATAGTGGGATTATATGTAGCATACGAAGCACTAGTGAAACTTTGAAGTGCAAAAGTGCATTTTCCTGTTTAAAAACTTTACTATCTTACCCCTTTTGAAAAAAATAAGTTCTTACACAAAATAGTTTATAATAGGAGGTATGAGAACGTGTTGAAGGTTATTTCAGCTCTTCTACTTGCCACAGTGATTCTAAGCCCTATAGTAGTAAGTGCTCTTCTACTTAACAACCCGATAATGCTCTACGATCTGTTCAAAGACTATTTGGAAGGCAGAAACATAGCAGCAATCACAATAAACATAGAACCTAAGATTAATGGGGAAACCGTTAGCGGAACATACGTAGTAGTGATACATAATCTAACTGCCTCAAGGTACATAGGTCATTCTGAAATAATACATATGAAACGTGTAAGTTTACCCGCTAGAATAACGTTTAAAGTATGGAGAATACCTATTAAAATACTACCTAACAAGACAGTACTTTACGAACCCTATGAATTCCTAGTAATAGTAGCTAATCCAGCTGAAGGCTACTTAGGTTCTAAGATAGTTGAAGTATGGGTTCAAAAACCAATTAACATAGTAAGTATTGGAATAGAGTTAAAACCTGGAAAGATACATACATATACAAACAATGGAGATTCACATTATCTTCTCAAAGTAAAAACTAAGGAAGATACTGTAGAACCTTTAGCTGAACGTGAAATGGAATGGAGTAAAAATGAAACTCAAGAAACTGGAACTAATATACAGCTACACTCTATTCCAGATTTAAAGGTTGGGTACTTCGTGAAGGAAAACACAGTTTTGTACTTTGAATCATACACTTCAGACTGGTATGGAAGCCTTGTTTGCCCCACACCTGATGAAGTTGAGTGGAATAGTAATGGTAAGAAGGAAACGTACCCTCTTGAAGAGCCTGGAAGCCCAGTGTACTTAGTAGAGAATGGTGCTAAAGGTAAGTTGAAATTCGATGTAATATATATACTTGAAAAATGGTGGATACATTTTGAAAAAGGTGGCTCGTATTGCTATTATGTTCTATATCCCTCTGAGTACTATGGTGGCTCAGGTGAAATATACGAGTACGTTAGCTGTAGTCAGTGTGAAGGAACGCCTCCAGACTATGCTGGGTGTAGCTATGGAAGCGTGGGACAGGAACTAAATTTAGACTTCGGTCCTGGAGGACCCGGTAATGCTGAGATAAAAACAGTAATAGGTTTCAGTTTTGGATACAAAGTGTTCTACTTAAGTATTAGTTGGTATAGAGAGATCGAAATAGATCGCTTTGAAATATGGTTTAAGTGGCTTAAAAGCGGGACACTATGTCGTTGGCGTCATAATAATGATCCTAACTCTTATAGGGCGCATTTCGCATGGGGTTAAAAAGTTTATTTTCAAATTAACATTTTTTAGAAATACGGTTACTGCGTTGTAGATAATACTTTTAAGGTTTTAGAAGAAGCTAAATGATTGGTGATTACGAGCTGAAAAAGAACAGTATTAGCTACTTTAACTATGTTCTTAGTGTTGGCTGTGGTAGGGGTTTTAGGGTACTTTATCGAAAATACTGTAAGGTATCAGGTAATGTTGGTTTTAAGGTGTTCCTGCCTACTGTGGTTTCTTGTTATTTTTAATTACTTTTAGACACGGTAGGTGGTTTATCACGCCCAGCACATGCTTCAGCGCTTCCTAGAGCACCAAGCAGTAGCCATAGATAGCAATACCAGTATGGAGGTGTTCTGGAGGTCAAGCTGACGGTTCCTCTTCGATAATCTTTACATGCTGTGGTTTATAGGTTTAGGGTTCGCCTCTTTATATGTTTTTATATGTTTTGTCATCGGTTCATCCTTTCCCCCACGGTCGCTCTGGCTTCATCGGTCATTGCGGGGACTTTCACCGCCGACCCTTGGCGACGGCACATCTATGCAGAACAATACCCTAAACAAG
>CAZBXI010000001.1:95128-106218 GCA_964496035.1 uncultured Desulfurococcales archaeon | reverse complement strand
CCAACTTGTCCTTCATATCTTAAAGTCCATGGCCATAACCACGATCCAGAATAGCCTCCAGCTAAATCACCAGCGATTCCTATTTCAGGCCTTCTTGGCCATGGTGCGATAAGGTTAACTAACCATATTCTTTGCGATTCCTTCATCGAAAGCCATAAAGCCTTCCTCATTAGTTCGTCTCTTTCCTCTATTGACGTAAACGCTTTATTCCATAATCTCTCGGCTATGGTGTAAAATTCAGGGTCGTTAACGTATGCTTGCCATAGTGGTACGGGCAATCCAAGTTTAGTATAGAAGAAGCCGAAGTTGTCAGACTCGTCCCTAGATATTAAGGTGGTGATCCATCCACCAGTGTATATATGCCATGTACCTTCAGCAGGATCTCCATATATCCAGTATGGTGCTAGTTCTCGGCTAGTCCCATACTTACGTATAACTGTGAAACCTAGTTTTTCTAGCTGTTCAGCAACATATTCGCCAATTTCTTTTCTTGCATCTTCAGTTCTAATCAGAAATATTATTTCAACGGGTTCTCCATTATAGTACCATTTTCCTTCAGCAGCACGGTATTCTGCTCCTAATTTGGTCATTTCTTCAAATATTATCGTCTTTGCTTTATCAAAGTCATATTTGTATTCCTGTTCAATCTCATATATTGTATCATAGTATCTAGCATAGTCTGGAAAGCTAGGTGTAATAGCTACGTATCTGGGTACAGCTAAGCCTCCTAATATTTCGCTAGCTATGTAGTTTCTATCAACAAGGTAGTTCATAGCTTCTCTTATTCTTGGAACTGCAAATGGATTAAGTTTACCAGTAGTATTGAATACTGGACCTACAGGGTTAAATGTTAGCTCATAGTATAGAGCATATGAGAACCATACTTCTAAGCCATAGTCTAGCATTCTTTGATATTTCTCTGGTTCCGTTATTTCATCGAAATATATTTGTATTTCATTGTTCTTCAACATTTCTAGCACTTTGTCATGATCGCTTTCCTCAATAAAAACTACTTCATCAACCCAAGGACCTTTAGGTACTTCCTGAGCTACTACGGTATGCGATAGGGTAGCTAAGCAGCTTATTGCTAACATAGCTAGTAGAATGGGAATCAGCAATTTAAATGATGTTTTCTTCATGTTCTCACTCTCTAAGGTAAAGTATATTCATGGAATATAAATATTTTATGTATATTAAATCACCTAATAAACATAATTTTACATTGAATAACCATACTTATTGTGGTTTTTTCGACAACCATTTAAATATCCTTAAGGAACTATTTTTATAGTTAAGAGGGGAAGAAACTGCAAGCGATAAGAGTTACTAATCTTGGAAAATTTTATGGAACGTTTGAAGCGTTAAAAGGAATATCCTTTACTGTTAAAGAAGGAGAAATTTTCGGGTTAATAGGGCCTAATGGTAGTGGTAAAACTACTACTCTTAGAATCTTAGCTACAATACTTAAACCTAGCTATGGAGATGTAAGAGTATTTGGCTTAAACGTAGTTAAGGAGGCTAGTAAGGTTAGAGAACTTATAAGCTATCTTCCTGAAGAAGCTGATCTTTATAGGAGACTTACAGGCTACGAGAACTTGATGTTTTTTGCAAGAATGTACTCTTCTGTAAAAAAGGAAGTAGAGGAAATGGTTGAATTTGGAATTAAGCTTTCAGGGTTAGGAAGTAGGATACATGATAGAGCTGAAACATACAGCAAAGGTATGAGAAGAAGACTAGCTCTAGCACGTACCTTAATGGTTAAGCCGAGATTGGCCATTTTAGATGAACCAACCGCGGGATTAGATGTATATGCTTCGGTTAAGGTGAGGAATGCAATTAAAATGTTTGTAAAAGAAACTGGAAGCACTGTGCTATTATCTTCACATAACATGCTTGAAGTTGAATATTTATGTGACAGAGTTGCTTTCATATGCAAAGGAAGAATTCTAGATGAAGGAAACCCTAATGCATTAAAGAAGAAATATAATGCTAAGAACCTTGAAGAAGCATTTATAAGAGTTGTTCAGCATGAACTTTAGAAGATTCAAAAATATCCTATGGAAGGAATTACTGGATCTTATTCGTGATAGAAGAACAGTATTAGCTACAATAATTATGCCCATAATATTTTACCCTGCTTTAGGAGGGCTTATAGGCTATGTTTTCCGCGCACAACCGGTGTACATTGCATACATAGACCAAGACGGTTCCCAGTACTCTAAGAAGCTTCTTGACATACTGAAGGAAAATGCATCAAACACCGGAAACTACTATGTATTTTCTAACTACACTCATCCTGTAGAAGCATTAACTAACCCAAATATCGACATTGTTATCATTATACCTAAAGGCTTTGGTAATAACATTTCCAGTAGCTTAGAAGGAGTAAGTACCGTTATTCTGAAATTCAATGTAGCTTCTACTAAATCCGGTGAAGCATTAAACTTCGTAAGTAGCGCTTTACACACTCTTTCGACATTAATTGTAAAGGAACGTGTGAGAAGGTTCGCGCCGAACATAGACATTAAATCGTTCTTAAACCCTGTAGAGAGTAAGTTAGAATTAGTTGGTCCTGGAGGTAGGAAAGCTAGACCTGAAGAAAGATTCCTCTACTTAACCTTAATGATCTTAGTTTTAGGACTATACTTCAGCATGCACCCTGCAATATCTTTTGTAGCAGACAGTATCACAGGCGAAAAAGAGAGAAGAACATTGGAAGCATTACTTGTCACTCCTGCTTCAAGATTAGAAATTCTTACTGGAAAACTTGTTGCAAGCTTAACGCTAAGTGGGACCGCGGCTGCAATGAACACTATAGGTGTTTTTCTCATGTATTTTATGCTGTTTAGCGGTCTAGCCGGAATCCCTATAACCTTTGCCGGAGGTCTAGGTCTTATCAGCATATACGCTATAACGGTTTTCCTAACGATTACTGTGACCGTTGCTATAACATTAATTATATCTGTTATGTCTAGAAGTATTAGAGTAGCTCATAGTAATTCTGTAGCTGTGGTTACAGCGCTAGCTCTAGTTCTTTTTGCGAGTCTTTATGGAGATATTGAGAAAATAGCATCAACACTACTGCCTATACTATATCTAATACCCTACACTCATAGTGTATTAGCATTAACAACGTACGTAAAGTATGGATTACTTTACTCTGTAAAACATTTATTAGTACTAGTATTCTATACCATGATGCTTTTGATTCTAGGTGCAAAGTTGTTTACTGGCGAAAGAATGCTTATCACTCCTACTAGGAAAAGAATTCAGTAATTGCCTTGCTCTGTTTAATAATCCTAACCATTTCTAAGTTCTTCGGTTTCACCGTAATAGCATTTGATGGGCATAAGCTGGCACAGCCCATGCACCCTATGCAGTTATTAGGATTAACAACAACGCTAACTATTTTCTCTGAGTTCTTCCAGTGAATTTTTCTTAGCGAGAACACGTAAGTTGGGCACAAGTTAACACAAACTTTTGAGGCTCTACATTTATCCCAATCAACTACTACTTCAAATTTTAACATTTTAAACATCCATAATAATGCGCTATTGTGATTTAGCTAACGAATAATTTAAAGAAACCAATATTTAAACTAATATCTGGTAAGAGAATATGTCACTTAAGAAAATTCCTCCCGGTAAAAATCCTCCAGAGGACATATATGTTGTTGTAGAAATACCCATGAACTCCAATATAAAATACGAGATAGACAAAGAAACAGGCATGATATTTGTAGATAGAATACTATATACATCGATGGTTTACCCGTTTAACTACGGTTTTATACCATCCACTTTAGAAGAGGATGGAGATCCTGTGGACGTGCTGGTTCTAGGATATGAACCTGTCCATCCAGGAACAATAATTCCCGCTAAGCCTATAGGTCTTCTGATAATGGAAGACGAGGAAGGACCTGATAGTAAGGTTATTGCTGTACCTAAGACAAAGATTGACCCAAGATGGGAGAACATAAATTCTATCCAAGATCTACCAGATGCGTTGAAGAATAAAATAAAGCACTTCTTCGAACATTATAAAGAACTAGAACCTGGGAAATGGGTTAAAATTAAGGAGTGGAAAGGACCCGATGAAGCTAAAAGGAAAATAGTTGAAGCTATTGAAAGGTTTAAGAAGCAGAAAACTGTTTAGCCTCAGTTAAACGGTGGCTATGGATACTACATAGTCATAGGGTTTTGCAAACATTTTTTCAGTACAAGAAATAATAACTCCTTCTTTCCCGCTAAACACCATGGAATCTACTAGTTCACCGAAAACATTTTTTATCTCATATATTAAAGCATCTTTGTTTATTTTTTGCCCTACACTGTTTTTAAGCAATAGTATTCCACCCTTAGATCTTGAAGTTAATATCTTTACCTCTCTAAATTTTTCATCAACGAGCTTAAGATTGTCTAAACTTCCCGGTATTAGGTTATAAGCTTTAAGTATATTCATAAGTGCATTATAATTAAGCTCGCTGCTGTTTTTCTCATCCACTTTAATAGATGAGGAAGCCACATAGACTATGTGTGTTATATTATCCTTACTGGCAAGTATCGATATTTTCTTTAGAAATTCTTCAGATTCCCTACTTATCCATAGTTCAGATATTCCGAAATCGCGTTTTTCACTATACGCAGAACTTATCAAGTAAGGGTATGATCTCCCAAGAAGCAAAACCTCTACTATAGCATCGTAATTACTAAAGTTTAGCACGTTATCTAGCGTATGTTGTTTAAATTTCCTTGTTATATAAGCGAATGTTACTTTTCCAGCTATTTCCTCGCTTCTTAGTTTTCTGATAACGTACCATAGGTCTTCTATGATAGTCGGTTTACCGTATATCCTCGAAAGATTTAATGCTATAAGTATGCATGGTTTTTCCTTGCCATAAACTTCTATTATAGGTATTTTATAGCTCATGAATCCTCCATGATACGTTACCGTTATTTCTCTTCTATAAATGAGTACCATGAGGTACTACCCTAAAAAGTCTATTATAAACATTAGTAATGATTGCTCACATAATTCTAGTGTACTGCTGTATGAAATAATTACTAAGTCGTTGTTTTGTATGTTTGCTAGGTTTTTCTTTATAACTTCTAGCTCTGAGGAAATGTTTTCGGATATTCTTCCAGCTTTACTTGGTTCTAATACTAGTTTGCCATCTTCAACGCACATGATAAGTGCTGCTTCAGCACCATACCTTACTAATTTATCTCTAAGCTCAATAACTCTAGGTTTAACCTTGCACCCTCCCCTAATAAGAGCTATGTAGGCATATTGTGCAAGTTTAAGGAAACTAAGTTCCTCTGTGTTAATAGGCTTTAGGTAAATAAGCTTCTTCATAATGTTTCTCATAATACTTAAGCCATGTTCTGTAAGGTAAGCACCTCCTGCTAAACTTACGTCTACAAGCTTCTTCTCCTTTAACCTTGAAATCAAGGTTCTGGTGCTTGCTTCACCTATCTTTAGTTCTCTGGATAAGGCCTTCCTACCTAAGGGTCCTTTATTGTATAGCATAATAAGAGTTTTTAATACGTGGTGAGGTTTAAACGACGGTAAGACCCCTTTTCTCGGTTTTACAGCATAATCTATTATTTCTGAGAGTTCAGCCATAGAATACCACTTACATTATAATTATCTTATTTCCCCCTTTTCTCTTTGCCTCTCTTAGCGCTTTCAAAGCTCTTTTAACAGTTAACCCAGAATATGCTTCTCCTCTATTTCTAGCTTTAATAACGTCTAAGGGACCATATGATACTCCTATGCTTAATGTAGCGCCTAGTTTTTCTATGTTTCTCCTTATATTTTCAAGATCTTCAATAACTTCTTCAGGTTTCACCATAGGTATCAGTATGACTGCTTCTTCTGTTCCTCTTTCATAGTCAAGTCCGTAGAGAACATGTGCTTGCCATTTTCTGGTAAAGTTCTCTATAAGCTGCGTTAACGTTCCTGTAATTATGTTAGGTTTATACCTATCGAAACCCTTCTCTTCAGTTATTTCTTCAAACCTATCCAAATCCACTACAACTACTGTTCCATTAGATACTTTACTTAGCCTCATATCCTCTAATATCCCCTAATTTCATAAGTGATACTGAGAGAATACGTTTTTAAAGAATTCTTTGCCGAAGTAGTAACTATGGTGTTTGAGTTGAAAGAGAAAATTAGCTCTAAAGAACATGTTAACGAGAGCTTAATAACGATGGACCCCATAATTGACTTTCTTAACCCTGTAAAGAGAAACCCTGTATTTAAGGAGGCTGTTTTAGCTTAAACTAAAGGTTCAGCAATATAGATATTATGCTTGTTCCTAATTATCCTTACATTAACCTTACTACCTAGTGGAATATGGTTAGCTCTGATAATGGTTATTGTTCTTAAATATTTCATATCAACAGCTAACTTCTCAGACTTTAACCACCCTGGAGCAACAACCTTAACCCTAACTTTCTCTCCTACCTTAAATGGTATAGGTAAAATGTTTGTCCTCTTAATGCCGAAGTCTTCCATTGATGGAATAAGTTTTACGTTAAACCTTCTTTCTAAGTTTTTCAAATATGCCCAAAATTCACTCCAGCTCATAACCTTTACATTCTTGGGTTTACGCCCATGCTTGTGAGGAACATACTTCTGTATTCCGAGAGGAGGCCACCTTTTTCCTGCACCTATTTCTAGAGCCCACTTAATTATTCTAGGTATTTCCTCGTCATTTATACCTTTCAACAATATTGGTGCTACATGTAGATCTATTTTAGTGTTCTGAACTAAGTACTCTGCTACGCTAATAACCTTCTCAACATTATACCATTTTGCTCCTTGAATATAACGAGCTAGTTCAGGGTCTAACGCGTCCACACTCAAGTTTACCCTATCAAGACCAGCATCCTCAAGATCCTCCACTTTATCTACTGACAGGTTTTGTCCATGAGTTTGCATACTTATGACTTCTACTCCGCTGATACTTTTTAGCTCTTGAATAAGGTCTATAAGCCTAGAATAAAGTGTAGGTTCTCCAACAGTATCTATGTGCGCTTCTATATGCTTGCCTCCCTTAAACTTAACAATCCCCTTAAACCATTCTACAATAAGGTCTAAGTCTACCCAATATTCTGCTTGCCTCCATCTAGAACAAGGACCAGCATCTGTAGAGCACATAATACAGCATAGGTTACAGTAACTTACAGGTCTAACTTGGATTATATTTGTCCCTCTATCTATTAATCCGAAAGCTATTGAGCCTATGAGAGGTGCTTCTACATCTACGCCTATCTTTATTAATGGTCTTCCCTGTATTGTTCTCATATCTTGCTTTTACCGTGAATTTCTAGGGCAGAATACTTAAATACGCTATGTTCCCGTTGGCATGTTTGCTTAGTAGGTTACATGTTCTGGAAACTGCATTGAAAACTCTTTCTTTAGAAATTCCTGGCACACCTGCTGAGATTACCAAAACGTTCCTGGTTTTCTCTGTTACCATAGTGTCCACACTGTCTCTGTGCGGATATAGGTGAAGAATTTTCTTCTCGTCGGCTAAAACTGGTATGCCTTTCCTCAGTTTTTCGACAGAACTGCCTATTGGTTTAAAAACTTCGCCTTCCGAACTTAGTCTAAAAAGAAGTTTTCCTTCAATATTGTCGATATCGTATATTCCTATTGAGATGAGTGTTTCTAAGCTTACAATATTACCTAAGTCAACAACGTTGTTTATCAATGGTATGTTTTTCCCTCTAAGAACCCTTCTTAGAAGTGCTTCACTACTGGGTCTTATTTTAGTAGGGTCTATACCTATTCGCCAAAAGAATCTCCTATATGCTTTAATTACAGGTTCATCTTTCAACGTTTCTAATTTATACCTGTCCTTTATCCTCACAATAGTTTCCTTCATGAGGTTTACTATTTTATTTCCGCTTTTCCTTACAGTAACGTTTCTGACTACACCTACTCCTACGAATACTTCTAGGTTCAATACTTCCCTAGCAAACTCTATCATAGCTTTTATTCGCCTATTACTTCAATTAAAACTCTACGATAACTTCGTGGTCCATCCATTTCTACTAAGAAAATGTTTTGCCATGTACCTCTAACTAGTTTCCCATTAATTACAGGAAATACTCTATTAGCACCTATAAAAGCTGATGCTAAATGAGCATGGGCATTGTCGTCTATTAAGTTGTGCTGCCATTTACCGTTCTCAGGATAATCTGCCTTTATCTTATTAATTATGTCGTTCATTAAGCCGTATTCATGTTCATTCGCTATTATTGCGGCTGTAGCATGTGGTGCGAAAACCAGGCATAATCCGTTCTTTACACCGCTTTCTCTAACTATTTTTTCTACATCTGATGTTATGTCGATTAACTGGTACTTTGCATTTGTTCTTAACGTTATCTCTTTAACATAAACTTTCATGGATTATAACCATCCTCTTAACTTTATTGTGTTAACTACTCCCTCTACAGCCAAAGCGTGGACTGCAGTTCTTAAATCAGTTCCTAAACTATAATATTTTCTGTATATTTTATCTAGTGCTGAAACCGTTTTGTCTTCAAGCATTTTAAGCACCTTATCTAGACCTCTTGGAGGTTTTTGAAACGTTCCCCGCCTACGGTCTTTCTAGGTTTCCGTAGGCGGGTTCACCACGGTTTCCCCTAGCCTCCTCTCCGCCTAACCGAGGGCGAACATCGGAAGCCAGGAGTCACCATTAAACTTACAAGCAACCACCACTTACAAGTTTAGCGCTCAAAACAGGAAGAAACATGCAAAAACCTACAAACAGGAAACAGTTTCGCACCCTCCCTTAAGAAGGGTAATCAGGGAAAATATTGTAAACCAAACAATGAAGCAATTATAAAAACCGAGTTAAATGCGATGGAAACAAGCTCTGTAATAGCAATAAAGCACGGAGACAGCGATGTAGACATTTTTGTCTCTCCCGAACTTCTTGGCAGTTGCTAGAGAAACTAGGGTAGCTTACAGTACGTACACAATATTACCGTATATACACGCACTGAAGTAGGGCGGAATGTTTAAAGCAGACAGTATGCTCTCAAGACATAACCATATCGTGGACTGTACTATAGGGTATTCATTAAGTTATTTAAGGGAATTGAAAGAAAGCGCGCTTGAAGGATGAGGTTTTCAACTATGTAGGAAATCTCCTTAAGTAGGGAGGAAAAAGGTATGGGTTAAAGCCAACCTCTAGTCTTCATAGCCTCATAGAGCCTTTCCAGGGAGAGGACTAGGGCTGCATCTCTCATAGTAACCTTCCTCTCACTCTTCATATCCTCGTACTTCTTGTATACCCTTAGGAAGTTGTTCTTCATTATCCCCTCTAGTCTGGCCCGCGTCTCTTCCTCACCCCATATGTACCACTGTAGGTTCTCAACCCACTCCAGGTAGCTCATAACTACGCCACCCGCGTTTGCTAGAAAGTCTGGAACTACTATGGCCCCGCGTTCAGCAAGCTTAGCTTCCGCTTCAGGAGTCGTTGGGCCGTTAGCTCCCTCAACTATGAGCTTAGCCTTCACCTTGTCAACGTTCTCTATGGTGATCTGGTTCTCCAAAGCATCAGGAGCTACGATCTCTGCATCCACGTAGAGAGATGCTTTGGAGTCTGCTATCTTCTCACCCTTAGGATAGTTTATGACCTTGCCTGTTCTGTTCTTTACATTCATAGCGGTTTCGACGTCGATACCGTTGGGGTCGTATACGGTTCCGCTACTGTCGCTTATGGCGACGAGCTTAGCACCCATTTTCGATAGCCAGTATGCATGCCACCGTCCGACGTTGCCGAATCCTTGGATAGCTACCCTCTTACCTTCAAGACCTCCAAGATACTTTTCAGCAGCTTCTTTCGTAACCACAGATAGCCCGAAACCTGTTGCGTACTCCCTAACCGGGTTACCCCATAGTATCGGCGGTTTTGCCGTAATGATCCCAGGCACATTTCTACCAACAACCTTGCTATATTCGTCGGCCATCCATGCCATAATCTGCGGGTTTGTACCGACATCGGGGGCAGGAATGTCTAATTCCTCACCGATCAGCGGTGCTATAGCCCTTATGTAACCCCTGCTCAGTCTTTCAAGTTCTCCCTTGCTCAGCTTCTTAGGGTTTACTCTGACAGCTCCTTTGCCGCCGCCGTAAGGTATTCCTGCAAGAGAGTTCTTCAACGTCATGAGAGTTGCCAGCGCGATGTCGTCTTCCAGGGTCACATCTGGGTGGAACCTTACTCCTCCCTTATACGGGCCTAAGGCACTGTTGTGCTGAACCCTGTAGCCCTCGAACATTTCAAGCCTACCATTGTCCATCTTAATCGGGATCTTAACTATGAGTATTCTCTCAGGCTTACTAAGTACCTTGTAAAGCTCCTCGGGGAAGCCTCCGAGCCCTATACTGTGCTTTAGAGTTGTGAGAACGTTCTCTAAAAGCTTGGAGACCATTTATGCCACCAAGCTCAAAAACTATTTTACTGGCTATTAAATCTACTCGTATTTACCTCCTTTATATACGATTTTATATAAGCTGTCATCGGTTCATTTCTAGTTTCCCCTAGATGCGTCCCGCATTCCGTTCGAGACTAATGCCACCCATGACCCCATACGGGTTTGAGTACCCGTATTAACGAGGTGGAAGTCCCTAGAGGACCCATCTCTTTACACGCTTGTTACATGTTTTTATATAAGTTGTCATTGACCCATCTATGGTTCTCCCGTTTGTGGTTGCCCGTGCTTTATTTTTTGGTGGCTTTGTGTATTTTGGTAGCCTGCACGGGCTCCTCCCTAAGCCACCTCATCTTTTGTCGGTGGTTCATCAGTAGGCTACATTGGCCGCCACCACTTGGGCGGTCTTACGGGATTCGCGCCGTCATCGGCCGAGCCTGATGGTATCAGAGATGAGCAGATATATTGTCATTATATAAGCTTTGTGTTCCCGCAATTTCTAAAATATCCCAAGTACTCAAACAAGCGAATAGTCTCCTAGAGGGGCATTCCCTTCATTTTAAAGTTATTCAGGGTCGCCAACTTTAACCTCATGGTTCTAGAGGAGCATATAACCTCCTGGTAGGTAATAAGATG
>CAZBXI010000001.1:0-95028 GCA_964496035.1 uncultured Desulfurococcales archaeon | reverse complement strand
ACTTTAACCTCATGGTTCTAGAGGAGCATATAACCTCCTGGTAGGTAATAAGATGTCCCTGGATAAACCGACTGAAATCCTATAGTGTTCCTTGTCCTCAACAATATTCCATACCTTTTCGAGTCTTCCATGAACTAGTGTAGTAACGCCTTTCCATAAATGTTCCTTGTATCCTTCATTATAGACTACTATCTTACTTGCAAATTTAGCCTTAAAATCTCCCTCAGCTACATCCACAACTTGTATATCGTACTCCGCTGGTGTAAGCAAGGAAAACTTATCATCAAGAACTTTAGCTAGTACGAGAACCCTGCCGAGATTTTGCACCTTAATATCGCCGAAACTATACACTTTACTCCTCAGTATTTTAACATGGTACTCTATTTTCCCTCGAAATATCCCGCTCAAAACTTTTCTTGAATATATGTAGTCCAAAGTCTTAGGAGAAATTTTAACATAGATTCCATACTTCCTCATCGCTGAAAACACATGGTCTCCTTTTAAATGCTCGAAGAGAGTTGTTGTGAAAAACAATCTTCTTAAGGCATTATATACTTTAAACCCTACCTCCTCATTATAAGCTATGATGTAGACTTTTCTAGGGAAAACTATTTCATTAGGAATGAATGATACACCCAAATCATCTACTGTTATTTCTGCTTCAGAAGCTATTAGTGAAATAAGCTCTCTTACTAGTCTGCTGAAGATGCTACTATTAGGTAAAATCTCATTACGTAAGTAAGCTTTAGAGTAAAATATTCTTCTAATTAACCTGGTGCTTATTAAGGGAAGTATTCTGTCGTAAGATTCTACTATTGTTGTAAGGTATGGGTATTTTCTCCGGGCATACTCTATGGAGTCCATGGGGGATTCTATAAGTGTCCTTTTACCATCTCTAAATACGTAATATGGTAACGCTATGATACTGTCAGGTATTTTATGAATGTTCCACGATACTACCCATAAGCTGTGATCCAGAAGTTCTACAACATCACCGTCTCTTACTTTATAATCCATAGTTACACCGTAATCTAAAAGTTCATGAATATTATCATTAAGGTATAAACGTTTTTGCTAATGGAGTTTTTTAAGTACTTCGCTTACCTTAGGAAGGTTAGTATAGAGTTTCGCATTTAGTCTAGGTATTAACGCCATAATTGTAGCAAGTTCTGATAGTTTCTCCCTAGTAACTATGTTTCTCGTCAAGAAACCTATTGCACCCATCTTATCACCTATGTTTCTTATACCTGAAATTTTCTCCATAACGTCTTCAGCTTCGCCTAATCCTTTAACAACGTAATCTACAACTTCTTTAGGGAACTCAAAGCCCGGACCAAATCCAAGCGATATACGGTCTTCATTATCTACTATTACTGATACTTGAAAATCCATATACCCTGTAATGCTGCAGGGAATAGGGATAATTCCTGCTTCAACGCCTACATAGTAATCGTAAAGTTCTTTAGCTTTTTTCTTGGCATTAACTGCTCTCTCTATAGCTCCTCTTATTACGTTTTCAAGACCTATGGGTTGCGGGTGAACACTTGTTTTTACAGATACAGAAGCAATTATCACATTTTCTTTAAACATTTTTTCAAATGCTTTTTTCACTCCTCTAATTTTTGATGGATTTTTAGAACCTATAATTATCTTAACCATGGAATGTTTCCTCTAATAGCTTCGTTTTCACTCTTATAGGGATTAGGTGTGTTCCATCACATGTAGGTGAGTTTCTTAATTCGGGAAATCCTTCTCTACATGTTGAATATGTTAACCCGTAGCTTTTAGCCTCTTCAATAACTATTTTCAGCATTTCCTCTCTGAGTTTTTTAGGTAAATACCTATATCCATGTTTAAATTCTCCCAGTCTGTAATATAGTTCTTTAAGTCTGTTTTTAATTGAGGGAAGTGCTTGACAAATCCTCTTAAAATTGTCTGGTTTAACTTTGTATGTTGATGTAACAATATGTTGTACTCCTATGTTAGCTAATGTTCTAACAAGTTTCGAAATATCATAGGGGTCATCGTTAACAAAAGGTATTAAAGGATCAACCCTAACAGTTACAGGTATACCGTGTTCTACGAGAATTTTTACAGCTCTCAACCTTGAATCGGGTGGTGGGGCATAAGGTTCTATGATTTTGGCTATGTTCGATTTCAATGTAGTTATAGTTATACTAACTGAGGCATTATATTTCGAGAGTAAATCTATATCTCTGGCAACTAAAGGACTTTTGGTTACTATTTGGACCTTAAGTCCTCTAGTAAGTAGAAGTTTTAGTGTGTTTCTTGTTAGCTCTAATGTAGTTTCTATTGGAGGATAAGGGTCGCTACTATTACTTATTGTTATCGGGTATTGAGGGTTCATCTTGACTAGGTCTCTAAGTAATTTGCTTAGAAAATTCCTTTTCGGCGTACTTGTTTTCGCCTTAATATATGATGTAGTGTAGCAGTATAAGCACTTAAAACTGCAACCGGTGTATGGATGTAGAGAGTACTTAGGAGGACACGTGCATAATGGGTTTTTCCATGGATCAAACATTCTAAGTACGTACATTGTTTTTGCTCTCATATTTCAATGTTTGCGTGTCGTAGCCTTATTTCTTCTTCTTTTTTTCCAAGTCTGTGCATTAGCTCTACAATTAGTGCGTCTAAAAATACCATACATGTGTCTTCGAATAATGTTCCGAGAGGAGCAAGTGGCTCATGTATTCCTAATATTTGTCTTGCAAAATAATCCTCCTCTTTAGCTATCTTAGTTCTTCCTGGAATTCTTACGACAATATCTGCAAGTTTTCCAAGGGGTGATTCAGGATATGTTGTTAAAGCTATAAGTGTAGCACCAACTGCTTTAGCAGCTTCAGCAGCTGTAATTATTAGTTTTGTTCTTCCAGAACCAGAGATTGCAACAACTATGTCTCCTTCACCTATTCTAGGAACTATTGTATCGCCAAGTACGTATGCATTATATCCTAAGTGCATGAGTCTCATAGCGAAAGCTCTTCCAACGAGGCCGGAGCGGCCAGCACCCATAACTAGGATTTTTCTTCTTCCTCTATTTTTATATGCTTCAATAAGTACATTCACCATTTTATCTACTTCATTATCGTCTATGAGCCTAATAGAGTTTTTTATGAAAGTAGCTATTTCGTTCATGGACTTTTTAAATACTGCCACTTAATACCCCAATTTGCGTTATAGTTGGAACGGAGTTTTAAGAATACTGGTACTTAAGGTAATTACCTTAAAGAACTATAGCTTAAAATGTAATGTACTTTAATACCTGTTTTAACCTAGTTCTACCTACGATTCTGCTTAAATCCTCGAATGTAATTTTGCCCTTAATGTTCCTTATTTCCAGAATTTTCTTAGCTGTAATAGGTCCTATGCCTGGTATTCTAACTATTTCAAAAAACGTTGCTTCATTAATATTTACAGGGAACATATGCTTATTTATCTTCGCATAAGCAACTTTAGGATCAATATCTGGTAGCATGTTATCATCACCTAATATCGTTTTTAAGTCGTTTAATGTGAATCCGTAGTCTCTAAGTAGGAAAGTTGCTTGGTACAGTCTTTTCACTCTGTCCAGAGGGCATGGAGGCTTATTCTCGAAGGGGGTGCCAATTATTGGTTCGAAGGGGCTAAAATATATTCTAGTTAATTTGTAATTCCTGTATAGTTCTTCGCTAAGTTTTAAATGTTCTAAATCGCTCTCTCCAACAACTCCAACCATAACTTGCGTATCTATGCCAGCTCTTAAATAACCTACTTTTACTCCAAGGCTTTCTCTTTGCTTAGAAAGTATTTTTAATGCTCTAGAAAACCATTCTAGTCTCTTCAATACGTCATTAACATAATTTCCCTTATCAGGAGCAATTTCGCTAAAATAGTGTTCAGATGTTGTTTCAAGGTTTACGCCGGCTCTATCAGCTACAACCGCAGCTCTCCACACATAGTCCTTAGGTATACCGGGCATTAGCCTCAAATGTATGTAACCCGTAAAACCCCTTCTTCTCAGTTCTTCAGCTACTTCAATTTGCTTCTCTGATGTTGTCTCGGGATCTTTAATAATGCCACTACTCAGAAATATGCCTTTAATTATTCCTCTTCTCCAAAGATGAAAAGTTATTCTAACTAGTTCATTCTTATCCCATGTTCTACGCTCGACCCTATACCCTCTTCTAAACATACAGTACTTGCATTCATTAGTACAAGCATTGCTGAGTAATGTTTTAAGTAAGGGTATATGTTTACCCCTTGCAGTAGCTTCATATATGGGTACTCTAATTCTATCCCATCTGGCTGACAGAAGCAGTATTTTCCACTTACTCATGGTTTTTCACGAAGTACTTACTTAACTACTTTAATGTGCTTACTATTTTCTTTAATATCCTCCACTTCGGTGTATAGTTTTTAAACCTTATTACACTAGGTTTTTCAGCAAGTATGCTTTTGAGTTCATCTACACCATCTGATATTTTCGGCAGAGGCATCTCAAGAATATACATTATAAGTGGTGTTACTACAGTATTTGTTACCTTAGGTTTCCGTTTCAGTGCAACATCTTTTGATTTAACTATAAATACGCCTAGGGGATGGTGATCTTTAAAAAGACCTTCTTCATACTCTTTGCCTACAATTTTATTATCAGATTGTAAGTAGCCACTATCAAAATCAGGGCATAAAATCAGCTTGGGGGCTCTATTAACATAAGGGCCATGGTATATCTCCTCTCTAGTTTTTACCCACTTTATACCTTTAACGTTACCTAAAACCCTGATAATCTTGTCCGCTATTTTCTCGTCTTTAACGTAAACTCCTAAATTCCACTTTGAAATGTAAAAGGCTTTGGAGCGATATTTGTCTACGTGTTTAACCATGAAATTTCGTGTTCTGCTTGTGCTTTTTCCTGCAATTTCAAGTTTTAACTCTCTATATTCTCTTAGCGCTGCTTTTGAAAACTCATTTACAGCCTCAACATAGCCTTTATTAGCAAGAATATCATTTATCCTAATAAGCTTATTGTACATAGAAAACCCATGATCCGAAACTATTATGAGAAAATCTGATAATTCATCCATAATCTTAACAAGCCTGTCTATGTAATTAAAGAGTCTACGTTCCATTTTCAGAATCTTCGTAAATATTTCGAAATCACACTTATGTAATATTATGTCCGGTATTTGGAAATTTATCCACAGTAAGTTCCATTTACTTGTTTGAAGCATATCCTCTACTATCTCTAAAATTGCCTTAACTAGGTTTAGTGATTTAATTAGAGTCTTTTCACATTCATTAAGTGTGTTGTTGGGAATATTCAATGCTAGGTCTATTTTCTTACAGTACTTTTCCATGTCCTTGTTTTTCGGATAGTACTGAGTCTTGGGAACTATTACTGTGTGACTTATTATCTTAGAGTTCTTAGCTGGTATGAGAGGGTATCCTGGAATAGGGTTTATCATTATTGAAGGTATTTCAAGTATAGATAACATTTCATGAATTCTAGGATGCTCAAGATGCGTAGCGTTGAATAATCTATGCTCTAAGGTATTTGGTTCAATATAATCGAAAGCAAAAATACCATGTTTCCCAGGGTTTACACCTGTAAGTATAGTGGTCCATGAGGGAGGAGTTGTTGGCGGAAAACACTCTAAGTTGTAAATTGTAGTATGGCTTGAATTCACTAAATGTTTAGTATAAGTTAAGATGCCATGATTTATGAGCTTATTTAAGTAGTCTTGCGAAAGACCGTCTAATCCTAGAACAGCAACTTTCTTACTAACTGCCATGTCAGTATACTCCATATCGAGGACGGGTTTTTCTGTTTTTGAAGTTTTAGTAAAACTAATATTTTAGATGTTATGTTTAACTATCTGAACATATGGTGTATGTTCATGGTTGAAAAGGAGAAGGTAATCGAGAAAATTAGGGAGAATCTTAAGAAAATTGTTGACCCCGAAATAGGTGTAAATATTGTTGATAGCGGTTTTGTTAGAGATATTAGAATAGATGATGAAGGTAATGCTGAAGTGGATTTAATGCTCACAACACCGTTCTGCCCTATTGCTCATATCATAGTAGCTTCTATAGAGGAAAACACTAGAAGAGTTGAAGGAGTAAAGAACGTAAAGGTAAATATTGTTGGATTTGGTATTCCGCCAGAGCTTGAGAGAATAATGGAGGAAAGGTACAGAAGAATGCTTGAGGAATTAAGAGAAGAGTAGTATTCAGTAAGGCCTGCGTTTCTTCATTTCATCAGAGGGCTAATATCCACATCATCTGAGTTAGGTTAGTGAGAAAACCAGTATATATGTGTTTAAACGTTATTCATAAGTCGAGGAGAAACCATGAAGAACACCCTAATTATACCCTCGTTTGAAAAACTAATATCATGGCCTCAAAACAAGCGAATTGCATTTATAAGTAACATTGAGTGGGTTAAGCAAGTAGTTCAGTCAGTAATGATGGCCAAGATATTAAGCGAGATAGGCAATATAGAGATAATATTAATTGATTATTCTAAAACGTTCAAGCCTGAGGTTCTAGAAAACATAGGGAAGACCTATCACGTTGACCTAATTAACCACGTCTCCATATCAGATCATCTTAATCCTAACATAGGAGGGAAAATAAGCTTACACATACATGATCCTTCGGAAAACAGAAGTGCAATAAGTAATTTCAGAGAAAACGTCTTGAAGACTTCACCGCTTTACACCATAATAACCGATATGAAACCTTCAAAAGCACTTCATGGTTTAAGAGGAATACTTAGAGTATATTGTACAAGAATTTCTCAAAACATTTTCTCTTTCAAAACATTTACGGAAAAAATTACATTAAAACTGTCAAGTAAGGGAATGGAGGATATCTACGATACTTTATCTGAAGGCTTAAAGAAAGCTTTAAAAATTCTTCAAAAAGCATCAGTAGAATATGGGCCGCTAACCGTAGGCGATGCTGTTACTATAATCTCACATGACCTTAATATTCAGAGAAGTATGGCTAGAAGAATTTTAATAAAACTTGCTAAGCACGGTGTTATTAGGGTAGAGAGAAACAGCATTATCATTTAAACAAGTACTCTGTAGCATAAAAGCTAATCTTCAATATATATTGCTGGTTTAAGAGGTAATGCGTATTTTGCTTTCCTAAGAGGATCATATGTTGCTTTTTTCTCTTTCATGATAATAACCTCTGAACTATTTGTAGCTTTCATTATTCTCTTCTTGAATTCTTCAAGAACACTATACTCATCTATCTTAGCTATTTCCTCTCTTAATTGTTCTGGAACTTCCCTGAATATTTTTATAATGTTCTTTACAGCATCTACTACTTCTTTACGGTATCTTTTTATCTCATCCATGCTCATTACTTGCTTTATGGTTTTTCTAAATACTTCAACGTCGCTTCCATCCATGTTTGCAGCTACTATTTCTCCTATCTTCCTCTTCCACGCAGCTGCCGTGTAAATCACTATTTTCTTAGGTTTCTTTACCTTAGTGACTTTGAGTATTTCCTTGATGTCCGCTATTAATTTTCTGAAATATTCTTCTTTTAATTCAGTTTCTCTGTTAATGTATTTGCTTTCAACTTTAGGCCATGAGGCTATGGAGACAAATCCCTTGTTTCCAAGTATGTTCCATATTTCTTCAGCTATAAATGGTGCGAAAGGAGATAATAGCCTAGCCCAGATATCGAAGAAATACTTAAGTATTTTTGCTGAAGGCTTCTCCACATTTTCTAGATACCATTTAAGATCCTGCTCCATAGCGTAAAGAACAGTTGTTGCTGCTTCCCTTACCCTTAATTCTTCAAGTGCATTTGTCACTTGAGCTATTCTGTTCTGAATTACGCTTAAGAACCACCTATCAATATGTGATTCTCCTAAACTTTCCTCCTTTAAAATAGCTACCTTAAGTGCTAGCTCATACATCCTCCTTAATCTTTCAAGAACAGATAGAGCTAATTTAGCACTAAAATCTGCATCTTGTGGTGTTTCAGCTGAAACAGCAAGGGTGAGTCGAACCGTGTCCGGACCATAAACTTTGCTTGCAATTCTTAAAGGTATAATGTTTCTTAAAGACTTAGACATTTTCTTTCCTTCGTAGAGCACGAAACCGTTAGCAACTATTTGTTTGGGCCAATGTTTTTCGGGGAATATTGCTACGTGATTGAAAATGTAGAACGTTAAGTGGTTAGGTATAAGCTCTTTAGCACTATGTCTGCTATCAACAGGGTACCAGTAGAGGAACTCTTCTCTCATTTCTTTCAGTATGTTCTCTGGAATTTTCGTTTTTGCTGAAATTTCCTTTACATTACCTAGTCCTAGGAAAATGTAGTCGAAGACTTCGTTTGTTAACTGTTCAGCTCTTATACCGTATTTGTTAATATGTTTGGCTATAGTGTAGAAGGCCATGTATATTGTTGAATCACTTAGTGATTCAATAATCCATCCGGGGCTCCAGGGGAGTTCTGTGCCGAGCCCTCTTTGTCTTGCACAAGCTTTTTCTTTAAGCCACTCTATCGTGTATTCAAAGTCTTTTCTTGCTTCCTTGGGTATTATGCGCATTCTTCTTAGGGCTTTCCTGGCTAGTTCTTTCCAGTCTTCTCTAGAGTAATCTATGAACCATTGGTTTTCAAGAATTTTAACGACAACTTCCGTTCCGCACCTACAGTAAACAGGCTTGTTTAGTATTTCATACATTATGTCAGCTTTTCCCTCAGCTATAAGATCCCTCTTCACTTCATCCTTAGCTTCTTTAACAGGTTTTCCAGAGTATTTTCCAGTATTTTTCTTCATTACCCCTTTGTGGTATTCTATGGAGTATACTTCTTTAGTTGCTTTTTCAAGTTCTGGATCTTTCTGAGATTTTATCTTTAATTTTTCAACAACATCTCTAGCCGGACATTCTGAGTACCCTGGGACAGAAATTATGGATATTGGTTTAAGCTCATCAATGCTTATACCATGTTTTTCAAGTATATCCTTTCTATTCTCAATAAGTTCTTTTAAAGCAACATAATCGTAGGGCGCATGTGCCGGAACAGACATTACAACCCCGCTAGCATTATTAGGGTCAACAAAGTAGCCTGGTAATACAGGCACGTATGTATTAGTTGCAGGGTTTTTGACCTTAAGCCCTATCAGTTCTGTACCTTTAACTTTCTTAAGCACTTTAACTCTTCTATTCTGGAATGTGAGCTTATATGCTGCTTGCTTGCTTAACACCCATAAGCTACTGTCTACTTCAGCATAAACATATGTTGCTCCAGGGTTAACCCAAACATTTGTTACTCCAAAAACGGTCTCGGGTCTTAATGTTGCACAAGGGAATTTCTCGCCATTGGGTCCTTCGAAAAGTATTAAAGTGTGTTCACCTATTTCTGGCTCAACATCGCCTTTAGTATCGTGTTGACCTACAGGGTTTTGATGTACTGGACACCAACCTACGGGATGTGTTCCTTGTGTTAAGTATCCTTTCTCCCTTAACTTAGTAAATTGCCATTTAATAAATTGGCTAAACTGAGGAGTTATGCTTGTGAATTCTCTTCTCCAATCAATACTGTAGCCTATTTTTATCATGGACTCTTTGAAGTCTTTATGAAAGTATTTAGCCATACCTAATGGTGTTTTTAGTGTCTCAATATCCTTCTTTGGTATGTAATAAACATTTAAGAATAAGTCTATGAGTTCTTTATCTCCTTTAGCAACAGCTTCAGCCATAGCTAGAATAGGTGTTCCAGTGTAGTGAAAGCCCATAGGGAAGAGTACGTTGTATCCCTGCATTCTCTTAAATCTAGCATAAATATCGGTAATAGTATATGTTCTACAATGACCTATATGCATTGGCGAGTTAGGGTAGGGAAACGCAGCAGTTATGAAGAACTTGGGTTTCCTAGGGTTAGGATCTGCTTCAAATATTCTCTTTTCAAACCACTTCCTAGACCATTTCTCTGATAAATCATTAAGGAATTTAGCGAAATCATTTATTGGCTTTGCTTCCATACTATCCTCTAAACCTCCACTTCTCAAGCCTTTTCTCTTTCTTCCTAATTTTCTTGTAGAGCTTATAGTGTTTTCCACATAGATAAACTCTACCTAAATGTGGTGAAAGTTTTAACCCTTCTTTTTCTAGAACTTTTGCCTCCACATAGCTTAACGAACGCTCCGCAGGTTCTTCGCAACCATTAACACTACATTTTTTACCCTTAGACACCATGATGTAGACACCCTATTACGTTAACATTATTTCCTATGAGTCATTAATATAAAAAGTATTGCGTTGAAAAAGTTTAAAACACCTAAGTTTAAGTAGTTGTACTTACACCGAGTGAAATGGAAGCTAAGAGGAAATAGAAGCAATGAATGAAATAACCTACCCGGCTGTTGAAGAAGAGATTTACGTACCTGATACTAGCGTTGTTATTGAGGGTGCAGTATCTAAGCTTATAGAAGATGGTATTATAAAGGGGAAGGTAATAGTTCATAGAGCTGTTATTTCTGAACTGGAAAACCAGGCTAATCAAGGTAAAGCTGTTGGGTTTGCCGGTTTAGAGGAAATTAAGAGACTTAGAGAATTAGCTTCAAAAGGAAAAATAAGGTTGGAAATAGCTGGTGAGAGACCTAAGCCTTCTGAAATTAGAATGGCATGGACTGGTGCTATAGATGCTTTAATAAGGGAGCTTGCATGGGAATATGATGCAACGCTTATAACAGGTGATAGGGTTCAAGCAGAGGTAGCTAGGGCATTAGGTATTAAGGTAATTTACGTTAAGCCTAAAAAGGAACGTAAAGTTAGGCTTGAAAACTTCTTTGACAAGGATACAATGAGCATTCATTTGAAAGAAGGAGTACCTCCTATGGCTAAGAAGGGTAAGCCGGGTTCTTGGAGAATTATTACTTTAAGCAATAAGCCTATGACTAGAGAGGGAATTGAAAGCATAGCTAAGGAGATTATTGAGGCAGCTAAACTAAGAGGTAACGGTTTCATAGAAATCGATAGAGCGGGTTCAACAATAGTTCAACTAGGCTTATACAGGATAATTATTACAAGACCTCCTCTCTCAGACGGCTGGGAAATAACTGCGGTAAGGCCGTTAGTTAAGCTGAGGCTTGAAGATTATAACCTACCGAAGAAGCTTCTTAGAAGACTTGAAGAAAGAGCTGAAGGAATCTTAATAGCTGGAGCTCCGGGCATGGGTAAAACAACATTTGCTCAAGCACTAGCCGAGTACTATTCAAGGAAAGGGAGAATAGTTAAAACAATAGAATCTCCTAGAGATATGCATCTTCCCGATATAGTTACGCAGTATTCTAAAACACATGCTTCAAGCGATGAACTTCACGATATCCTATTGCTAAGTAGGCCGGACTACACATTCTTTGATGAGATGAGAAGCGATGAAGACTTCAAGTTATATACCGACCTTAGGCTTGCAGGTATAGGTATGGTAGGTGTAGTTCACGCTACATCACCAATAGATGCTATTCAAAGGTTTATAGGTAGGGTAGAGTTAGGAATGATACCTAGTATCATAGATACGGTAATATTCATAGAAAATGGTGAAGTAAAGAAGGTTTATGAAGTCTCAATATCTGTAAAACTCCCTACAGGCCTTAGAGAAGCAGAATTAGCCAGACCTGTAGTTGAGGTTAAAGACTACTTAACAGGTGAATTAGAGTATGAAATTTACAAGTTTGGCGAAGCAACGGTCGTTATACCAGTGAAAAGGGTTTTAGCTAGAGGCTTTGAAAGAAGAGTTATACGTGAAATTGAAAGACTCCTACCGGCGGCATCAATAGAAATACAGGGATCGACAGTTACAGTTGTTGTTCCAAGAGAACAGGCAAGGTTAATAATGAAGAAGGCTAAGAGGCTAAGAAGGTTAGAGGAAAAACTAGGAGTAAACATTAGGGTTAGGGTTGAATAAACGCATCGAGGCTTTTAGTTTTTGAGACCATAGCTTCTAAAGCTTCAATACTTAATCCCTTCTTAGAAACCACTTCAGGATCCACCTTATAATTTCCTTTTGGGGTTTCTAAGAGGTCTTCTATGCGAAGAAATTTCCACTTACCATGCCCTACATACTTTATTGCAACAAGAGGTAATCCCCCGGCACGATTAGCAAACTCTCTTAGTTTAACTATTTTCTCTTTCTCAATATAGATTGGTTCTCTAGAATCTCTAGTTTTAACCTCAATAACGAAAATTACTCCATTTTTTAAAGCCACAAGGTCTGGGTAAATTACGTTCCTGGTTTTTGCCCCACTAGCGGGCCCCCTAATGCAGGCAAACCCCTTCTTCCAAAATAATCTAACAAGGTCTCTTTCCCTAGAAAATCCTAGTCTACGTCTACTGCTCATAGTTACCACTTGTTTACCAAACATTTTTATGTTTAAACTTACTCTTAACTTTTGAGAAAACATTAAGGAAGAAGTTATGTTAAAAGTCATTGTAAGATCTAAAAGAGATCTTGACGCTTTTAAGGCTATGTTAAAACTATACTATCCAGGATGGCAGATAAAGTTAGCAACATTGAAGGGCAAGAGAGGTAAAAAAGCTCTAGATAAGTTACTTGAAGTAATTGAGGACAATGTTTTCAATATCGTAATTGTCGGTAGAGAGGATAGAGAACTTAAGGAACTCGAAAATCTATTCAAACCTAACGTTTACATACATGTTGTTCCTAAAGCTCGGATTAGAAATGTTAGACCAAAACATTTAGCATTAGAATTTGAAAGGGCAAGAAGCGCATTTAGAAATACGGTATACTGGCTTAAAGAGAAACATGCGTACACTTTTACAGTGAGAAATCAAGGCACAAAAATCGATGTAGAAAATAACCCAGCCTACGATATATACATAGGCATAGGCAAAGATACATCGTCTTTTCTGAAATCAATATCATGTCCCTCACGCTCTAATCCGTTAATTGTAAGGAAAATGGGAGGAATTCATGACGTATATTGTGGATTTATAAAATCGTGTACTTTAAAAGTTCCCGATGTAGGCTACCCAAAAACTATCGAGAGAGGTGAAGAAGGAGAAGAAGTAAATTTAGTAGAAACTATTAAGGCTAACAAACATACTTTAAGAGTTATGGAAAAAATAGCTTTAAACTTCATGGAGAAATTTAGAGACCAGTACAGTTACTTTGTCGTTCCCTGGAGTGGAGGTAAAGATAGTACTACAGTTCTCTTACTTGCTATTAAGGCTTATGGTCTAAGTAGGGTAAAGGCGGTTTATGTAGATACGGGTGTTGATTTCCCTTACAACAGAGATTATGTTAGAAAAATTGCTAAGAAACTTTCAGTGGAGCTTATTGAGGTAAAAGCTAAGGTACTTGAAGAGCTAGTTAAAGGTAGGGAACTACCTACTCATGAGAATAGGTGGTGTACAAAACTTAAGATTAAAGCATTATATGAAGCTTTTAACACCATTTCTAAGGATAAGTCCGATATCCTAGTAATTGTAGGTGATAGAGATGCAGAATCGGAACTTAGAAGTAAGAGACCACCATTTAGGGAGCATGAAGGATACTTCCAAATAGCACCAATTAAAATGTGGAGTGGAGCACATACACAGCTGTATTTGCTAGCAAATGGTATCCCACTAAACCCGCTATACTTAATGGGATTCTACAGAATAGGGTGCTATATTTGCCCTGCTTTAAGAAGTTGGGAAGTAAAGATTATGAAGGAACAAGGTGAACTTAGCAAACTACTTAATTCTCTTATGTTCTACAGAGAGTTTATTACTGACTATTATAAGAAATTGTTAACAGTAGGAGAAACTTAGGTGTAGAGCTTGTCACTAATCGATTTCATAATATACGTAGGAATACCTTTAATAGTGGTCTTAATAATTCTCTCGAAGAGCATTAAGATAGTTAAGGAGTACGAAAGAGCAGTGGTTTTCAGACTAGGAAGACTTGTAGGAGCTAAAGGACCAGGCCTATTCTTCATAATACCGTGGGTTGACTCTGTAAGAAGAGTAGACTTAAGAATAGTTTCAGTAGATGTTCCTGAACAAAGAATTGTAACAAAAGATAATGTAACAGTGGGTGTAGACGCAGTAGTTTATTACAAGGTATTTGACCCTGTGAAAGCAGTTATCGCTGTCGAAAACTATTCATACGCTGTTCTACTTTTAGCTCAAACTACTTTAAGAGATGTTTTAGGCCAGGTAGAACTAGACGACTTATTAACGAGGAGAGAGGAGTTAAACAAGAGGCTAACAAGTATATTGGATGTAGCTACTGATCCATGGGGCATAAAGGTTACTGCAGTAACTATGAAGGAAGTTAAGCTTCCAGAAACAATGTTAAGGGCCATGGCGAAGCAAGCTGAGGCTGAAAGATGGAGAAGAGCAAGAATTATTGAGGCCGAAGGTGAAAGGCAAGCAGCAAAGATTATGAGTGAAGCAGCGATGTTCTATGAGAAGCATCCTGCTGCTTTAAGGCTAAGAGAACTACAGACAATAGTTGAGGTTGCTAGGGAAAAGAACTTGGTAGTTGTTACTGAAACAGCTGCAGCAGGTTTAGGTCAAATAGTAGGTTTAGTTAAAGGATTAAAAGAGGGGAAGACTTAGACAAATGAGGAAAATAAATAAATTTTTTACAATACTGGCTTTAGTCCTAATACTAACCTCCATAGGCTTATCCGTGGTTAGAGCTGAGCGTAGTGTAGGCCCTAAGGCATACGTATTCTACTTTGAAGGTAGAATAATAAATGAGGGATTAGCGTCAGCAGTCCTTTCCGCACTAAGTAGGGCTGAAAGTGATAATGCCTTATTAGTGCTAATACTCGATACTCCGGGAGGAGAATTAGCTGCAACGGAAAAAATAATTAGAGCTTTTCTCAATTCCAAAGTGCCTATAATTGGCTTTGTTTACCCTAAAGGAGCTGCTGCTTGGAGTGCTGGAACACTGATACTAATTTCATGCCATATAGCAGCTATGGCTCCCGGAACAATGATAGGAGCTGCTCAGCCAATAACTTATGGTGCTGAAGGATTTCAACCTCTAAACTACAGTAAAATAATAAATCCAATAGTTGAAATGGCTGAAACGGTTAGTAGAGAAAGAGGAAGAAATCAAACAGCTGCTAGGCTTTTCGTACAAAGGAACTTAACTTTAAACGATGAAGAAGCTTTAAGAAGTAACGTAATAGATCTTGTAGCTGAAAACGTTGGAGATTTATTAATGAAAATTGACGGTATGGAGGTCAAAGTTGCTGGAGAAGTAGTAAAAATAAACACTAAAGGATTTACTATTGAGAAGTACGAGTGGAGTATTAGTGACATTCTATCTAATGCTCTTGCAGACCCACTCTTAGCAAACCTTCTATTTATGCTCGGATTCTACATTTTACTATTAAGCTTAATTACAGGACACTATCCAATAGTTGCTGTCGGTCTGCTATTACTCATACTTGGTCTTATGGGGCTAGGTTTCTCAATAAATACCATTTCAACTCTACTAATAATTGTCGGTGTTGTTCTCGTAGTTATTGAAATGATTACACCGGGATTTGGAATTATAGGGACTACGGGAATAATAATGCTGGCTTTAGGCTTTCTACTATTACCAATATATCTTCCGCAAACATGGTTTATTGGTCCAGAATTCTTCTTTAGGTTCATAGTTGCAGGCATATTAATAATTGTTGCTGGTTCAGCATTCTTTGCGTTTGCACTATACAAAGTAATTAAGGCTAAAAAAGCTAAGCCAGTAATATGGAGCATTATAGGTGCTAAAGGAAAGGCTCTAGACGGCCTGGGACCAGGTAAAGAAGGATTCGTTATGGTCGAAGGAGAATATTGGATGGCATTTTCCGATGAGGAAATAAAAGCTGGCGAAGAAATAGTTGTTGTAGAAAAGGTAGGTCCTAAGCTTAAAGTTAAGAAAGTTTCTAGAAAGTAAAAACGTATCTTTTTGTCTCCAACCTAGTACCATAGAGTTCATAAAGTTCTAAAAATACTTCTCGGTCCTTAAAATACCCTATAATTAACGATGGCCTCATAGAAGCAAAACCACCACTCCAAACTCCAGTTAATGAGCCGGGATTAGCTAAAACTATTTTACTGCCATGCTTACCTGTAACTTCAACTATTTTTGCATAGTGAGTATGTCCATTAATTAGTATTTGCACATTCATTTCTTCGGCGATTCTAGTTAGACCTTCAATATTCCCTCTAGGGAAAACTTGGTGGCCATGAATTAGGCCAATATTAATCTCATTTATCTTCGTGGTTATCTTCTCTGGAAAGCTAAGGTAGTCCATATTGCCTTCAACAATAAAAACTTTTTCAGAAAGACTTTTAACGTATTTTAACACTTTCTCAGATATTAAATCGCCTGTAAAGAAAACCGCTTGGTAAGGTTTATTGCTTTGAATAATTTCCTCCATGATTTTAGGTATTTTCCTAGCTCTTGTAGGTATGTGAGTGTCCCCTGTAATTAAGACCTTAATCATAAGTAAGCCACCTAACAGTTATCCAGTTGGGAATATTTTAGAAAACTTGCTTAAAGTTTACTTCTAGGAACTTGATCTGTCTACATACTTTACAGTGTATTTCTCGGGTTTAAGCTGAGAAACTATGTACTCAAATGCCTTCCAAGGATCTGTTTCTTCACCGCAAGTATAGATATCTACCGTCGCATATCTGTACTTAACCCATGTATGTAATGCTATATGGCTTTCAATGACCAATGCTAAGACACTTACTCCTCCTTTCTCGCCACTAAGTTTCCATGACTTTATATCCCATAGGGTTGCGTTGGCTTTTTCTGCAGCTACTTCAACTATTTTTCTTAGTTTTTCTTCGTCTGAAATTACATTAGCGTCACAGTTGTAAAGGTTACCGTAAACGTGTTTTCCAACTATTTTGCTCATATACTAACCCTTAATCTAATGCTCGAATAGTCAGATAAAATAGGTGTTTATAAAGATTTTCTTAAATGAAATGCTATGATGCATTGACACGTGTCTAGGTATTTTCCATAAAGTCGTACAGCTGTTTGCTTCTTTAATCAATCACATGCAACATTTAAATTACTACCGGATATAATGGTATTTAGGAAGAGGTTTCCTCCATGGAGTATAATGCGGAGATTATAAGCATAGGTAATGAGCTTTTAATAGGTAAAACAATAAACACTAATGCAGCATGGCTTGCTAGAAAGCTTACAGTCCTAGGCTTTAATGTTAAAAGAATAACTACAATAGGGGATTCAATAGATGAAATAGTTTCTGTTTTAAGAGAAGCTATTCGTAGAAAACCGAAAATCATAATAACTACAGGAGGCTTAGGCCCTACATTCGATGATAAAACAAGCGAAGCTCTGGCAAAAGCACTGAACAGACCATGGATTGTTAATGAGGAAGCATTAGAGTTGGTGAGGAGAAAATATGTTAGCATGGGCCTTGAACTTACACCGTGTAGGGTGAAAATGGCTAAAATGCCAAAAGATGCTGAACCATTACCTAACCCTGTAGGTACAGCTCCTGGAATCATGGTTTACGAAAAGGAAACGATAATATTCTCCTTACCCGGCGTCCCCAGAGAAATGAAAGCTATTTTCGAAGAACACGTGGAACCTTTTTTAAGAAAAATAGGACCTAACATGTACTTTTGCGAGAAAAGCATTAAGATCAAAGGTATTCCGGAATCCTCTTTAGCACCTCTAATTAGTAGGGTTATGAAAATGGTTAGCAGGGTTTATATTAAAAGCCATCCTAAAGGATCCGAAGGAGAACAACCTGTAATAGAATTACACATAACTTCTTCAGATACTGCACGCGAAAAAGCAGAGTATCATATAAAGGAGACCTTAGAAATACTGCTAAAATTAATAAGAGAAAACTTTCAAAAATTCCAAGTAGAATGAGAATAATTTTGCACATTAAGAATATAGGAGGATTATTCATTGAGTAAAGTTATTAATTCATTACGAATAGTTAAGAAAGCAACAGTAGATGGTGAAGTAGCTTTAATATCTTCTGGGCCACTGAAGCTAGGGGGACTTCACAGATCTAGAATTGGATGTTTAACTTTTGAATATCTTAAGCCTCCTAATGCTAGACTTAGAGAAGCAACTCTTGAAATAGCGATAACAACAGCTACTGAACCATCCCATGTCAGGTGGAGATTATGGTTTAATAGTTTTCCGCTAACAAGAGAATTTAAGCCTCAAACAACTATTGAACTTAAAGAGGAATACTTCAATAAGGTCCTATTCGATGTTACACCAATACTGCACGCTAGAGAAACTGAAGAAGTAAAGTTAGCAATAAAATACGATGGACCTGGAGAAGCAGAAGTAAACCATGCAAATCTAATTCTAGTGTTTGAAGCTAAAGAAGCAAAGTCTTCATACACGTATTTTTCCGGAGCACTAATAATACCACCTAATCAAACATCTAGATTTAACGTACCACTAAAAATTATTGATGAACATTCAGGAGAACTTAAGGCTATAGCGTTAGCTAAGTCTAAATATTCATCAGCATCAATAAGCGTCAACGGTGTAAAGGTGTTTTCGCTTAGCACCTTAAGTGATTTAGAAGAAATACAAATAGAAAATATTATGGTAAAACCAGACAATGAGGTAGAGGTTAAGCATGAAATATTTAAGGAGAATACCATTAAGAAACCCTTAAATATATCGACATTTATTTTAGCGTCGACAAAAATACTTAGACCACATATTAAAATAAAAAGTATAAGAATAGTTTCTGAAGGAAAAGAGCCTAGACTTCTAGTGAAAATAGCAAATACTGGGAAATCCTGTCCTGATAAACTATGGCTTTTGCTAATAGACACAGGAATCATAGTAAGCAGGTTAAAATTGCCGTGTCTAAAACCAGGTGAGGAAAGAGACATAGAGTTACCGTTTAAAACACAGTTGAAGGTAAGGCAACATTTACTATCGCTAAGAACTGTATGGACTAAGCTAAGCAGAGTTTATTCGGAGGAAGTAAGACTAGTAAACATTTCTACTTCCTAAGCATACTAGAAGGACAAACATCATTAACAGGGCATTTTCTACATAGTGGGTTTCGTGCTCGGCAAATATTCCGCCCAAAAAGAATTAACAATAAATGAGCTTTTAACATCTCCCCAGGGCTAATATGCTTCTCTAACTCCCTTCTAATGGTTTCGTAGTTTGAAGAACTAACTAAACCTATTCTTCTTGATATTCTCTTGATATGCGTATCTATAGGGAGAACTGGTTTTGAGAAGCAAAAACATAAGATTATATCCGCTGTTTTAAAACCTACACCTGGTATTTTCAATAATATTTCTCTTGCCCTATCTGCGGGTAGGTTTTTAAGTTTATCTAGGGAGCCATTAAAATTCTTGATTATGATGTAAGCTATTTCCTTTAACCATCTAGATTTAACCTTGTAAAGACCAGCTGGCTTAAGAGCTTCCTCCAGATCCTCAAGACTGGCTGATGAAATAGTATAGGGGTTTATTTCACCTAGAATTTTTCTTAAATTTTCTGCGGCTTTTCTAACGTTCTTCCAATTGGTATTTTGTGAAATTATTGTTAAAACTAAGTGTTCGAAGCAGCTCCTCTTCTTAATCTCACTTATAAATCTTTTAACCATGTTACCATAGGCTTTTTCAGAATATTTCAAGATCTGCTTTAGGATTAAACTCAATAAATTTTCACCTTTAACACCTTTCTCATTTCATCTACTAGAATTAAGATTAAGGATAGAATAATTATGTAGAACATATCGTTTAACAGCAATGGTTCAACATCGAACATTGAAGGTAGACCGTATATAGCTAGTAACTGAAGAGTAATACTTATTATTAATGCATAAATCATGCTCTTATTTGATAGTATGCCAAGCTTAGCTATGGTGTTTTCAGCGCTTCTAGAACTTAAGGCGTACATTATCTGAGCAAATACTATGAAAGTGAAAGCCATGGATCTAGCATAGTTTAGGTCCAAAGGTAAGCTAGTTAAGTATAAGAAAACAGTTACAGCAGCCATAATTATCCCTACAAACGCAGCATACGTCATAGTTTTTAATGTGAAGAGTTCTTTAATTATATCTTTAGGTTTCTTCGTCATGATACCTGGTTCTGAGGGTTCAAGACCTAGTGCTATCGCTGGAAAAGAATCTGTTATTAGGTTCATCCAAAGTATTTGAGCAGGCCTAAATATTAAAGGTAGGTTTGCGATTTCAGAAAGTAGTATAGCAGCTACCTCGCCGATGTTTGCAGATATGAGGTACCTTATAGGTTTTTTAACGTTGTCATAAATTACTCTTCCCTCTTCAACAGCTTTAACTATTGTTGAAAAGTTGTCGTCCAATAATATTAGGTCCGCTGCTTCTTTAGCTACATCTGTACCTCTAATCCCCATAGCTATACCTATGTCAGCCATTTTCAATGCTGGAGCATCGTTAACACCATCACCAGTCATAGCAACAATATGTCCTCTATTTTTAAGAGCTTTAACTACCTTAACTTTATGGCTAGGAGTTACTCTGGCAAAAATGGCTACATTATCTACTATTTTCTCAAGTTCTTCATCGCTTATCTCTTCAAGCTCCTTACCTGTAAGTACAAGCTTTCCTTCAATTTCTAACCCTATTTCCTTGGCTATTGCTATGGCTGTTTCCTTATGGTCTCCTGTGACCATAATGACCTTAATTCCGGCCTTCTTAGCTTTAGCTATTGCCTCGTAAACTTCTTCTCTAGGAGGATCTATTATGCCTATAAAGCCTAAAAATACAAGGTCTTGTTCAAGTTTTTTAGTATCTGGTTCTTTAACCTTCTTGAAGGCAAATGCCAATATTCTAAGAGCTTGGGAGGCATAATTCTTTACTTCAGACTCTATTTGTTTAATTACTTCATCTGTGAGTTTAATTACTTCACCATTAATCATAACGTATTTTGATTTAGACAAAATAACTTCAGGAGCACCTTTACAGTAAACAATAAATTCTCCGTTTATCCTATGCACCGTTGTCATCATCTTCCTAGAACTATCAAAGGGAATTTCATGAACTCTAACTCTAACACCTCTAAGAGAGTCAGTACTGACTCCTGCTTTCTCAGCTAGAATAAGCAAAGATGCCTCTAAGGGGTCTCCTATGATTTTTACTTCACCATTTTCTATTCTTAAGAAGGCATTATTACACAAAACAGCTGCTTCAATGAGGAGCTTAAATTCTTCAGGGAGACTTTCTATGTTAACCTCCTTTTCATTAACATGTATTTTCCCCTCTAAACTGTATCCTGAGCCTGAAACATCAACTACTAGCCCGCTGGGTAAAATCACTTTTCTAACAGTCATTTCGTTTTTAGTAAGAGTGCCAGTCTTGTCCGTGCAGATAACTGTTGTAATACCTAGTGTTTCAACTTGAGAAATCTTCTTAACAATAGCGTTCCTCTTAGCCATTCTCCAAACTCCTAAGGCTAGAATGATTGTTACTATTGCAGGTAAGCCTTCAGGAATCGCTGCTACAGCTAAAGCAATACTCGTCATTAGGAGTTCAAGCAGTGTACCTAAACCTCTAATGTAGCCTAGAATAAATACTATTAAGACAGATGCTATGAACATGTATCCTAGATTTTTACCTAACTTATCAAGGTTTTTCTGAAGAAAAGTTTTCTCTAAAGGCGCTTCTTCAACAGCTTTAGCTATTTTACCAAGTTCAGTGTTCATCCCGGTAGCTACAACAACTCCTTTGCCTTTACCTCTAACAACATATGTGCCCATAAATGCCATGTTCTTTCTCTCATAAATAGGAGCCTTCGGAGGAATAATGACTGAGGCGTTTTTAAGTACTGGAATACTTTCTCCTGTAAATGAAGACTCATCAACATGAAGTTCTAAGGACTCTATAAGCCTAATATCTGCTGGTACTCTGTCTCCTTCCTCCACAATAACCAGGTCTCCTGGAACAATATGTGATGCATCAATAATCTTCAGAATACCGTCCCTAATAACCTTGGCTTTGGGTGTTGTTAGTTTCCTCAAAGCTTCAATAGTTTTCTCGGCTCTATATTCTTGTATAAAACCGAGTAAGGACATCAGCAGTACTATGGCAAGTATGACTAAGGCATCTTTTACTTCACCTAAAATTATAGAGAGGGAGGATGCAACAATTAATATTAAAATCAAGAAGCTCTTAAACTGATCAAGAAAAATTGCAAATGCACTTCTCTTTTTAACTTCTCTGATAACGTTAAGTCCGTATTTCTTAAGTCTCTCTTCAGCAATGTTGCTTTTTAAGCCCTTGAAAGGATGTGTCTCAAGCTTGGATAGAACCCTATCTACAGGAATACTCCACCAAGCATCATTGTTCATGTTAGACAGCTTACCTCTTTAAACTCATATATCTCAAAAGGTTAAACATCAATAAATACTTATTTTCTTAAAGCACAATTTTAGCCCTAACTATCATGTTCTTTTAGGAGCTGGGCACTGTTAGTGTGTTTTTGCATAATAGAAACTATAGCTTAAATATGTTGTACATTGAAAGATTTAGTGTGAGTTGAGAGGAATTCAAGAGGTGCTTGAGCATAGTTTCTGCTAAAGCTAGGTGGAGAAGTAGCGAGAGAATAGCCTTAAAGGTTCTTGAAAACCTAGGCTACAAAATTATTGATGTACATAGAAAAGTTGTCGTTAAGGGAATTGAAGTAGCTGAGGTAGATGCTATAGCCGAAGATAATGAAGGCGTTAGATATGCTGTTGAAGTTAAAGCAGGGAGACTCGATGTATCAGGTGTTAGGCAAGCATATACTAATGCTAAACTTTTATCCATGAAACCTTTAGTTGTTTGTAAGGGTTTCGTTGATGATGCTGCTAAAGCTGCCGCTGAAGAATTGAAGGTTAAAGTTATTGAATTGAGTGATCAATTTCTTGTTGACGCTGAGGAATTGGAGGTTATTGTTAGAGAATCTGTGGAAAACATTCTTGACGAGTACCTTGAATCTATACTTACACCGTTGCCCGAACTATCTAAGGAGGATCTAGAGGTCTTGAAAGCTCTAGCTGAGAATCCGACTATAACAGAAGCTGCTAAAACGTTAAACACAGATATTCTTGGATTACTGAATAGAGTAAATAGGTTGAAGAGAAAAGGTGTTTTACCTAAAACCAGAAGTTATGGAGATCTAAGGAGGAGATCTAAGATACTTCTTTACAAGTTCATTTTTGAAAAGAGAATAAATGATGTCGTTGAGAGATTGGAGAAAGTACTTTCCTCGCTTGGGGAAAAGAGAAGAAATGAATCTTGAAATCTACCAATTCCAACCTAAACTTAAACCTGTTATTCCGGGATTTCTCTTAAAGGACATAGTTAATGTTTTTTCTGAAGGAAAACATTACGTATCTCTGGACTTAGGTTTCTCGTTGAGCGTTATCAATAAAGTAAAGGGTAAGATACTGCTTGACGAGTTTAACGAAGAATTAAATCTAAACTACGTGAAGAAGCTGAGAATAAAAGATGACTCGGTTTACGTAATTGAAGAAGGACATTTAAGAGAGCTTTCCTTCTACGGCAATGGCAAGTTTTATAGACTTGTTGCTGTGAAGAACTGTAAAGCTCCTACTTTGGAAATAAGTGGTATACATATGCATAGGGTTAAAAATATTTGCCCATGGAATGACTCTCTAGGTAAAGTTAAGTTATTAGGCATTAGGAAAGGCGATTTAGTTTTAGATATATGTACAGGCTTAGGATATACTGCGATAGCTTCTTTAAGATACGGTGCTAGTAAGGTTTACACCATTGAAATCGATGAGAATGTTTTATCCATAGCTAGTTTTAATCCTTGGTCAAGATTTTTAGAGAGCAATGAAATAACTATTTTTCTAGGTGATGCATTCGATGTCATTGACGCTTTCAAGAACAGTATTTTTGATAAAGTAATTCATGATCCTCCGCGCTTTTCCCTTGCTGGAGAACTATACAGTAGAGAATTTTACCGCAAACTTTTCAGAGTAATTAAGCCTGAAGGTAAACTCTTCCATTACATAGGTAAACCAGGAGAGGCTATTGGGAGGAAAAGTGTGACCAAAGGCGTCGTAAACAGGCTTAGGGAAGTAGGTTTCATTATTATACGTAAAACAGATTTTGGTGTTGTAGCTAAGAAACCTAGATTTTAAGCTTCTGTTGATACTTCCTATTGGAACAGTACATTTTAATATTGAATTCTATTATGAAACAACAAGTTTAGCTTTGGGTGATCTCTTGTCAAGCGGAAAAAAGACTATGGAGGAACTTATTGAAGAACTTAGAAAATTAAAAGAGAAAGCTAAGGAGGGCGGTGGGCCGGAAAGGGTAAAGAGACAAAAAGAGAAAGGAAAACTAACTGTATGGGAGCGTCTCGAAAAACTTCTTGACCCAGGAAGTTTTGTTGAACTACAACCATTTGTTGTGCATAGGAGTACATATTTTGGACTGGACAAAGTCAAATACTTAGGAGACGGCGTTGTAGTAGGTTACGGTAAAATAGATGGTAGACTTGTACACGTTTTCGCACAAGACTTCACAGTTATTGGTGGCTCTCTAGGCGAAATGCATGCTAAGAAAATAGAGTCCATAATATCCATGGCATTGAAGACAGGTACACCTCTAATAGGTCTTTACGATTCCGGTGGAGCTAGAATTCATGAGGGTGTAGCTGCTTTAGACGGTTTCGGAAGAATTTTTAGAATGAACGTTAAAGCATCAGGGATAATACCTCAAATATCCTTAATTCTAGGACCATGTGCTGGAGGAGCATCATATTCGCCAGCTTTAACAGATTTCATAATAATGCCTAGAAATATTTCATTCATGTTCATTACTGGACCCCAAGTTGTGAAAGCAGTTACGGGTGAAGAAGTTAGTTTCATGGAGCTTGGAGGAGCCGAAGTACACGCTTCTAAGAGCGGTGTAGCTCACTTCATAACGGACTCTGAAGAAGAAGCATTTACTATTGTTAAAAAACTTCTGTCATACATACCCTCCAATAACATGGAAGACCCACCTTATGTGAAAACCGAGGATCCACTCGACCGAGAGGATAAGGAGTTGGAGACTATAGTACCTACAGACCCTATGGCACCATACGATGTTAGAGATATTATACTCAGAGTTGTTGATGATGGTGAGTTTCTTGAAGTTCATGAGAACTATGCTCCAAACGTTGTAGTCGGTTTTGCCAGGTTAAACGGTTACTCTGTAGGTGTTGTAGCTAATCAGCCAAGGTTTCTTGCAGGAGCACTCGATATTGATGGTTCCATTAAGGCTGCAAGGTTTGTTAGGTTCTGCGACTCGTTCAATATACCAATAATAATGTTTGTAGATGTACCAGGCTATCTTCCGGGAGTAGACCAGGAACATGGAGGCATAATTAAGCATGGAGCTAAACTGGTATACGCTTATGCTGAAGCAACAGTACCAAAGATAACAGTTATCCTTAGAAAAGCGTATGGAGGAGCCTACATCGCTATGGGATCTAAAAGCTTAGGCGCAGACCTTGTTTTCGCATGGCCAACAGCGGAAATAGCCGTCATGGGGCCTGAAGGTGCTGTTAGAATAATATTCAAAAAGGAACTCGCTAAGGCAGAAAATCCGGAAGAGCTATTTAAACAAAAGCTTAAGGAATATAGGGCAATTTTCGCTAACCCCTATAGAGCCGCTGAACTGGGCTTAATAGATGATGTTATCGAGCCTAGTAAAACAAGGCCTATGCTGATAAAAGCTCTTGAGGCTTTACAGAATAAGCGTGAAGAATATCCTCTAAGAAAACATGGTAATATACCTCTCTAAGCAATTACTTAAGAACTAAAAGTTCCTGACCTTTTTTAACCATGTCTCCTTCAGCTACATTTACTCTTAACACTACGCCTTCAAATGGGGCCCTTATTTCATTAAGCATTTTCATGGACTCTATAATTACGATAACATCATCCTTTCTTACATAATCATTTTCTTTAACTTTTAAAGAAACTATTCGACCACTTATAGGCGTAACTACTGGTTTACCTTCTGATAAGTTCCTGCTCTTCGTACTAGTAGCTGCATGGGAAAACTTAGCTAAAAATTTTCCAGCCTTTGTTATTAGGAGTCTTAATGGTGTACCATTAACATAAATTATTTTTGAACTTCTATCTAGGAACACATTATACTTTTTTTCATTAACTAAGAGCTCTACTTTATTATCATCTATGTTAACAACCTTAACTTTCATTGTTCCTAACTTTTCATCTTCTACTAAGTATAGGTTTCTACTGCTCTCTACTAACTTAAGATCTAGACTGCCTCTACTTGTTTGAGCTTTAATTTTTTTCTCCAAAGTCCCATCAACCTTTATCTTTTTCTTCTAAGCCATGGAATTCTTAAACGGTAAGTATGAAAAGGAATTCTTTTCCATAACTTAGTAGCAGTGTTACGCGCTGTACTTGCCGGTGTTTTTTTCCTTAAGCTTTCATTAGCTACAACTGCTGCTACTATCTTTACTCTTTCTTCCATTGCTAATTTCTTGACAAATTTAGGTAGCTTCTCCTGTAAGTACATGGTGTGTATATTGCCCTCAATAAAGTCTTGGTCATTTACTATCTCCTTATACAATGGAATCGTTGTCCTTATACCTTCAATAATGTACTCAGATAACGCTCTTTTAAGTCTTGAAATAGCTTCCTCTCTATCACTACCCCATACTATTAGCTTAGCTATTAATGGATTATATATTGGTGGAACATAATAACCTTCGTAAACACCACTATCAACTCTGACACCTAAACCTCCGGGTTCATGATATTTTATAATTTTACCAGGGGACGGTGTAAAATTATTTAGTGGATCTTCTGCATTAATCCTAACCTCAATTGCCCATCCCTTAAGAGATATTTGACCTTGAGAAATATTTAATGGCTTATCAGCTGCTATTTTAATCTGCGCTTTAACAATATCTATCCCCGTAACCATTTCTGTTACTCCATGCTCTACTTGGAGTCTAGCATTAACTTCCAAGAAATAGTGTTTTCCATCCTTATACAAGAACTCGACGGTACCAGCATTGGTGTATTTTGCTTCTTCAATGAATTTAACAGCATCCTTGGCTATTGTAAGTCTTTCATCCCATGTTAAAGCTTTAGAGGGAGCTTCTTCTATTAGCTTTTGAAACCTTCTTTGAATAGAACATTCTCTTTCGAATAAATGTACAACATTACCATAATTATCCGCTAAGACTTGAACTTCAATATGTCTAGGTCTATTTAGGAATTTTTCAATGTAAATATCTGGTATGCCAAATGACTTATTTGCTTCAATCTTCGAAATGCTCATAAACTTTACAAGTTCCTGCTCGTTTCTTGCTACTCTCATACCTATACCGCCGCCGCCGCCAACAGCCTTTACTAAGACAGGATATCCTAGTTCTTCAGCTATTTTCTTAGCCTTATTAATGTCATTCACGGGCTCTATGGTTCCGGGAATTACAGGAATTTCGGCCTTTACGGCTGTTTTCCTAGCTTCGATTTTATTCCCAGCTAGCTTCATAGCCTCAGGTGATGGACCAATAAACGTAAATCCGTTCTTTTCCACTAAGCCAGCAAATTCATGATTTTCGGATAGAAAACCGTAGCCCGGATGTATGGCATCAACTTTAGCTTTTTCAGCTATGTCAAGTATGCTTGAGACGTTAAGGTAGTCGTCTATTCTGTATGCTTCATCGGATAATATAACATGCAAAGAAACTATGTCATACTTCGTATATACGGTAACGGTCTTTATCCCCAGTTCTCTAGCAGCTCTAATAATCCTTACCGCTATTTCTCCTCTGTTAGCTATCAGTATTTTACTAAACATGTAATTAGTATCCTCATAGCAGTGCATTAGTATGAACTTCATGAACTTAATAGTTATTACTGCGGAAAGATAAGTGTAAGCTGTGAATATATAGTTACTCTAAATAGAATGATTATAGACAATAGTCGAAGATATTTCCGTACAAACGTTTACCACGGTTAGAAACATGGTTAAGCCAGTTATTAGAGATCTTTACAATAATAAATGCGTCGAGGCATGTTTGCTGCCCCGTAGTTTTGTAAATTACTTATCAATGTTAGGTTCGATAGAAATACTAGGTAATAGAGTTTGTGGGATGTTTTCCGATAATATAGCTAATTTAGAGAGAGATAATTTCTTTAGAGAAATAGGATTTGAACATGTAAAATACTTTTACTCCATAGGTTCAACTATGGATTATGCTAAGAAGATAGCTAGTAGATACGATAGGGCTATGGTTTTTTCTGAAATACAAACTAAAGGCAGGGGGAGAGCTGGAAGGATTTGGCTATCGCCTCCTGGTGGAATTTGGATGACGATATTGTGGAGTGTAGAGAACAAATCCTTACTTAACGTTTTAAGTTTAGCTATTGGCGTGTCTGCTGTTAGAGCTCTCAATAATGTACTAATGTTAGATTTTAAACTTAAATGGCCTAATGACATAATGTTTTCATCAAGAAAAATTGGCGGGATACTCATTGAAAATATATTCAGAGAGGAGAAAGTTCTGAGTATTATAGGTATAGGGCTAAATGTAAACAATAAAATGATGTTTTCAGGACTTCGCGGTGTTACGTCAATATCCGAAGTAATAGGTTTCAATGTTCCAAGAGATGTACTAATTAAAGCATTAGCATTAGAGACTATTAACACTTTAAGAAAAGGAAATGTAAAGGAAATTATTAATTCATGGAGAAAATTAAACATTACTCTAGGTAAAAGAATTGTAATAAAACTTAGTTGCAAAGAGGTTATAGAGGGTAAAGCATTAGATATTTCAGATGCAGGAGAATTGATAATTAAAGATAATAGCGGGAAAATAGTTAAAATACATTATGGCGATGTGATATATTTAGAGGGAGTAGAGTATAAACCTATATTCTGATTACTCCTCTATGCTTTAACCTGAACAATTCTTCTCTTATATCCTTAGCTAAGTTATAGCATCCTTCACCCTTCTCTAATACTCCTTTGAGAATAAGGGACCTAATGGTTCTTGTAGGATTTTTTACACCTAAAATTTCAAGCTCTCTTAAAGCTAGAATTTCTCCAACTGAAATATTCTTTATGAAATATAATACGACTTTCTTCTCATCTTCACTAGTAATTTCCTTGTTTTTTAAAGTTTTCAATAAGTCGCGAAAATAATTGAAGTTCATTTCCCTGCTAGACATAGATTGAAAAACCTCTCGGCACAGTATTAAACGGCTTAAACTTAAGTTTGAGTAGATACGAATTTGTAAATTTCTCTTTCGGTTTTCACATGTTTTTAACCTTGAATTTGTAATAGTTTCGTATAAGCAACGCTATTCCACGTCTTATAGCTTCACTTCGCGACGAAAATAAACCCTCTTCCACAAGTTTGTCAAGTTCTCTGAGAAGTTCCTTGGGCATCTTTACTGAAACGACAACAACCCTTCCCATAATTATTGCCTCAGTAAAGTGATTCGAATATATTTTCGATAATGTGCATAGTATAAAAGACTATTCCCTTATCAATAGTACCATGTTTTCACATAAGTATGCTCAGTTAATTTAGCATAGTTTTTATCCCTATAACCTCTACAGACTTCCCTAAGTGGACAACCAAAGTAGCCTAATATCTTACATCGATCACATTTAGGTAAGGGTTTTGTACAACATTTTCGACCTATGGCCCATAATAGATCATCTAGATGCAGAGGTGAGATACCAATCCCTCTACATAGAAGTTTATACGCTTTCCTCACGGTTAGCCTTATAATTACATCATCTTCGTATGTTAAGTGTTTCTTAGATACTATGAAGTCTACTAGTTTTTTACTTAAATCAACTATGCCTATTCTAAAAGCTATTCTTGTTAAGTGATTATCTACGGGAATTTCAATATGCTCTTGATCCTTTATTTGCATTATTTTCCTTCTTTCAAGAAATTTTACCAGTAGATAGGCTTTCTTTTCAACGGGGTCTTCATAAGCTTTAAACGTTTTTAGTGAATTTATTAATCCTCTATTCATCTTCTTTAAATACCCTTTACTTTCAGCTATGAGATTTAATACCTTGCCATTGTATAATCTTATTAGTTTAAGTCCTAGATCCCTAAGAAGCATTGTTCTTACTCCTATATCCCATATTCTTGCTTTACCATGGTTTAGCCACGCTTTAACGTCTTTTACAGTTATTTTTGCCATGTTTCGTGGCGAGAAAAATTCTGGATCTTCTTCATACTTCATAGCACCCAATTTATAAAGTAAGTCTGCGCCATGATACAATTTGCCATTAATAGTTTCCTCGTAACTTACACCTTTATAGCTTGTTCTATGATCTATGGCCACCATGAATACGAAATACCTTGCTGTATCCTCTAAGCTACCTTTTACCGGGTAATAATTAGGGTTTGTAAAGTCGTCTAGAGGTATCTTGATAAACCTTAAGCTCTCACATACTCTAACTATGTGTTCTTCGTTAAGGTCTATCATACGTTTTCGCCTTTGTAAATGCCTGAGTACAGTTTATGAGGTTTTTCCGTTAGTCTTATGAAAACGATTTGCGCTATTCTAGCGTTTTCTTCAATAACAACACCATGCCCATTATGGACAACTAGTAGTATTTCACTTCTACCATAATATCCAGGGTCCCAAAGTGCGCATCTTACATCTACACCCATCCTTAGAAGTGATGATCTAGGAAAACATATGCCTATAGCATTCTCTGGCACATGTATTATTTCATTAATTAGAACTTTGTATACTCCCTTGCCTAAATACCATTTTCCGTTTCTCTTAGGAACTTCTTGAACATCAGAAATCTCTCTACGATTAACACCTAAATATCCGCGCGATTTTAACTCAAAGATCTTACTTACTGTTAAATCTACTCCTGCTGGTTGTAGCTGATCTTTGCTGATAATGTCCTTTACATATCTTACTATTTGAAATCCGGGCATAGCCATTATGTATCCACCTAGACTTATGGAGTGCGGGTTTTGCTTATATTCTATTCTCACATTTCTTTGAGGGTAAACTTTAAATGTTATAGGGGGGTAATCCCCCAAGAGGGGGGTGTTAGGGGGCGATGACGGAACTCGTAGCTTTGCAAAGAAGAGTCTCTGTGCCGAAGGTTATTGGCAAACATGTTTATGGAGAGCTTTATGAATGTGATACTGAGCTCCTTAGAAATGAAGTAATGCTGAAGGATATAGTTGTAGAGGCTACGAAAATAGGCAATATGACATTGCTTGATGTTAAATCCTGGAAAATCGGCGATGGAGTAAGCATAGTTGCTATAGTTCTTGAAAGCCATATAGCCGTACATACTTGGCCTGAATTTAGCTTTGCAACAGTTGATGTTTACTCTTGCGGAGAACATACAGATCCTGAAGCAGCATTCCATTACATAGCTTCAAGTCTAAAAGCTAAAAAAGTCATTAGAGGCTATGTTGACCGCTCATATCGGGGATGAGTATTACTTTACCAATACTCATTGAGCTCATTGTTTTTTGAGCTAACTTACTCTCCCAGAAGCTTCTTAACCTTGCTTAAATAGCGTGATGTTTTAACTACCTTAGAAGAAACTTCTATTACATCCCCCTTATGTACCACGTAGTGTTTAACTGTAACCTCTGGAACGAGCTTCAGGCATTCTTCAACCATCATATGTAATTGCACACAATGAGGACTACCGTCTACTGTTAACACAACTATCTCATTAGGCTTGCAAGTCTTCATCATTGTAGCTAATTTAAAACCAACCATGTTCATGTGTTCTTCTTCTAAACATACCGCCAAAGGAACACGATCTGTAGAAAATTTTTCTAAAATTTCTGGATGTTCATCTCTCAGACATGTACCGTAAATAAGTATCTTTTTAAGTTTCCGTATCATACGTGAACAAGCATTTACATGTATAAGTTTTCTAAAAGGCTTAATATTCTCAGACACAATATACCACCCAGTATTAACTCTTAGGTAAAAATACATTAAACGTAACCTATCTTAAATATCATGTGGAATTTTATGAGGAAACATTACGATATCATCGTTGTAGGTGCCGGTTCTGCTGCGCTATCATTCTTAAATTTCCTTAAAGAACACTTTGATGTATCAGTTTTTGAAGAACAGAGTGGCATAGGAATGAAAAGGCATTGCACGGGGATAGTGAGTCAGAGAGTACTAAATATTGTAGGTAAAGCGGCTCGTAAAAGCGTAGTTAATAAGTTTAAAAGATTATGTATCATGACAGAAACGGGAGCTAAAGTAGAAATAATTCCGAGTAATCCTGTATATGTTTTAGACAGAACAAGGTATTTGAAAGAATTATTCTACAATGTTCGGGACAAGTTTGAGTTTCATTTCGCTCATAGGGTAATGAGCATAGGAACCCTTAAACCCTGCATACGATTAGATAACGGCAAAATTGTTTACGGCAATATTATAGTGAATGCTGAAGGAGCTATCCATAGAATAAGAAGGCAAATATTTAAAAATGATAGGAAAAAGGCTAGAGTTTATGGTATTCAAATGGACTGTGTAGGAAAAACACAGCATGTAGACGAGTTTACAGTGGTGTTTTCTGATAATTATGCTAAAGGGTTTTTTGGATGGATAGTTCCATTAGATGAAAAACATGTAAGAATAGGGATAGGTGGAGAGAACATTAGCCTGAACACCTTAAATTCTTTTATTAGCTTTCTATGCGCTAAAGGAATAGTTCACGTGAAAGAGAAAGGAAAACCTTTTGGAGGCATAGTATTGAAAACTCCTCCGCGCTGGAAAGATCATTACAAAAGAGTTGTAATGATCGGTGATGCAGCCTTACATGTAAAACCACTAACTGGCGGTGGTTTATATGTACACGCATTATTTGGGAGAAAACTAGCCAACATCATTAATGCGAAGTTTGAAGATGTAGAGTATTTATTTAGCAAGTATGAAGAAGAAACATTAAAATTAAGATTAAGACTGAAAATACAGGGGCTACTTTCTCAAGTGTTTCACGAACTGACGTTAAAGGAGAAAGAAGATGTGCTCAAGTCTATTGGTGAAAATGTTGAAATAAAGTACGTCGACTATGATTACCATGAAAAGTTGTTGAAAAACGTTATTCTTGGAAGACCTCGTTCAATACTTAACATTTTAAATACCGTTTTATCTACTAAGAACATTAAAAACCTGGTTTATGGCTTAAAAGTATTCCTTCAATAATACATGATGAAATGGTTGCTAAGTAGCTCGCCACAAAGACACCTATGATACCCGTAATTATCAATACAACACTTATATTTCCTAGAGGCCTATTCTTCGTTTTTGAAAGCAATATTTGAAACAGACCGCTCTCAATAAGGGATATCGATATTAGATCACCCACTGTTACTGGTATATACATTACTAAAAACAATCTCTCCATGTACTCCGAAGTGCCTATGAATAAACCTTCTATGAAGTATGTAAACGCAACATATGGTGGCAACAAAGCTGTTATAAGTTCTGACAAAGTCCTGAGAAAACCTATAACAACAATGAGTAAGGTAGCTTCAAGAGTTTTTTCACTAAACCATAATTTTGAAGCTTCTTGACATAACTTCGTTAAGGGGCTCTCTTCGATACTTCTAATAGCTGGCTCAAGAACTTCATGAGCATATGCGGGATTTGTAACAGCTAATGATACGCCGAAGAGTAAGGTGCTGGAATATACAACTATGAGAATTACAGGCAATACCCTTGCTAAATATTCATGTTCTACGTATACGCTGTACTCCGAGGAACTCATTTTTTAACCCTTAATATAGATAACATAGGGCTTTAAATAGCTATGGAATATATGGACATAGGGGATATTTTTACCTGTCTATGTTATTTAATTAAGAAGTCCTTGGTGGTATGGGTTGGAAGACAAGAACGTTAAATGCGAGATATGTGAGGAAATGGAGGCTATACATGCCTGTAAAATATGTGGAAGAAGAGTTTGTTCAGAGCATTTTAGCCTTAATGATGGAATATGCATTGTTTGTAAAGAAAGTTTATGCGAAATATGTGGAGAATATTTAGCCTTAGGTTCATGTATTAAGTGCGGTAGAATAGTTTGTGAAAAATGTTCTAGGCAATTAGACCCTGTTAGACTGATATGTGTTCTCTGTTGTAGCAAGTAGTAGCTGAGTTATAATTAGCTTTTAGCTTTACTGAATTCCTCAAGAAGTTTCTTTAAATATTCAACGTTTTCCTTATGTTTTGATCTTCGTCTCTTATCGACGTATATCCTCAGTTTTTTCGCTACATCAAGCGTTATACCTGCCTCTTTAAGTTCAGGTAAGCTAAACCCTCTTCCTTTTCTCCATTTTGGCGTTGTTTTCCCTTTACTTATTAGCCTAGGTGTTTTAACTAATGGTCTATGTTTCTTCATTGCTAACACCCCTTAAGGTATTTTGAGTTTAAAGTTTTCTTTCACCACATTTAATGCTATACTTGTATTGGTGCTTAGAACGTACGGTTTTGCAAGTAAATTCTTGATAAACTTGTTTAATTCTCCTATATTTCTAAATTTCGCAACAACTATTACATCAAATTCTCCGGTAACATCGTAAACTGCACATACATTAGGGTATCTGGCTACTTCGCGTTCAACGTCTATTATATGTTTTCCATCAACCTTAACTAGTATTAAAGCTGTTACGTCGTATCCTACCTTTGAAAAGTCAACCTGTACTGTGAAGTCTCTTATAATGCCTCGGCTCATTAGCTTCTTCACTCGATTATACACGGTGCCTACCGAGACACCTAAACTTTTAGCTAACTTCCTATACGTTATTCTGGGGTTTTCAATGAGTGCATTTATTATTTTCTTATCTAGCTCGTCCAGAGCCATCGAATACACTCCTATCTCCACAGTTTTAAATTCACATAAATGTCTTATGTTCTTATTTTTATTAATGTTTATAAGGAAAAGAGTTTACTATAGTAGTTATAGCGGAGGGTGAAGCAGGAGTATATGAGTAAAACAGGTAGAGTTAAAATTAGAAGACTTGTTCTCGATGTTTTAAAGCCATTGAAAGAGCCTTCAGTTGTCGATGTTGCTAAGGCGTTAGCTAGGGTTAAGGGGGTATCTGCTGTAAACGTTACTGTAAACGAGGTTGACGTTGAAACTATGGGTCTAATCATTACCATTGAGGGTGAAGATATAAATTTTGATGATATTGAAAAAGAACTAACAAGAGTAGGGGCCGTAATTCATAGTGTCGACCAAGTTGTTGTTGGTGAAAAAATTATTGAATCTGCTCAACCCCCTCAAGCTAGAACGTAAGCTACGGCATGAAGTTTTAAGATACATTATTTTAGGTATGAGTGATGGTGTACTTTTCGCTCTTGGAATTCTGCTGGTTACGCTTAGTTTCTCTGTTCAGGAGGCTGTTAAAGCATGGATTGGAGGAGTAGTAACTGCAGCTTTAACAAACTCTTATGGAGCATATTTTGCGGAAAGATCGTTTGAAGAAGCTAGACTCTATGTTCTTGAAAGGCATTTACTAAGGAGCTTAAGGGGGACTGTAATATCAGAGAAGACTGCTTTTAAAGTACGTGTAAGAGTGTTTGCGGCAGGCGCTTCAACGCTTCTCGGAGGCTTAATTCCAGCGACACTATTCTTTACCTTACCGTATCCTATTAACGCGGTTGCAGGTATCATTTTGGCTTTGAGTACACTAGCGTTTACCGGTTTTATTACCTCCAGGAGGGAGAGAATAAAAACTGCATTCTTATATACTGGAGGAGGGATGCTTGTAGCGTTGCTAACGTATATTATTGGTCAAATACTTTAGCAAACCTTACTTCCAGGTTTAACTTCTCCGTCAACAGTCAGTATTCTAGGTGTTTCTCCTTTTCCGCAACCTGCAGCTAGCAACATGCCTTCGCTTAAATATCCTCTAATAACCTTAGGCTTTAAATTAGCGACAACGATGATTCTTTTACCTAAAAGCTCTTCAGGGGAGTATACGTCGCCCAGTCCTGCTATGAGCTGTCTTTTTCCTAACTCTCCTAGGTCAACTATTAGTCTTAAGAGTTTTCTTGTACCAGGTATTTTCTCCGCCTCCTTAACCACGCCTACTCTTAGATCTATTTTTGAGAACTCCTCAATAGTAATAGTGCTTTCCAACGATAATGCACCAAACATCAGTAATATTTTCTACGTATTCATACTTTTCTATCGTGACACTTAATTCAGCCCAATTAAGATACTTAATATTTGAGGTGTATAATGTGAGTATGTCGGTTAATTACAGTGCTTGGATTAATAGGAAACAAGCATTTCTAAAACGCCTCGAAAGAGATATCGTAACAGGGTATTTTGATAGGGAACTGTACTCCTTAATTAAACTATTAAACAGCTTTAACGACATGTTTACTTCAAGCAGTTGTTCGGGTAGACTTATGGTGTTTTCATCTAAGAGACCATGGGATAGAAGATCCATAAGGATTTATTTGAAGGCGCACAACAGGATAGATGTAAACGAGGTTATTAGTATTCTAGAAAAGAGCAGAGATGAGAATTTATGGTTTGTTTTACAACCTCCCATACTTCACGTGTCATGCTTAACCGTTAACAGAGCTCAGGAACTTCTAAAAGTAGCAAGAAACGTTGGGTTCAAGCATAGTGGTATAATAAGTTTCGCTAGAACAGGCATAGTTGTTGAATTGAGAGGTAATGAGCAATTAGCTATGCCTTTAAAACTTAAAGGAAAGCTTATATGTAGAAAAACGCGTTTGAAAACTTTAGTTAAATGGGCTAATAAAATGCTCTTGGAATCTAAGAAGAAGATATTTAAGTTAGAAACTGAAATCAGAAGAAACTGGTTAGAAAGAAAAAGGTGATGACAATGTCGAAGTCTACAAAAACACCTTTAGATGTAATTAAGCCTTTAACTCCAGGGCAGGAAGAGTTTCTGAAAGCCCTACATAGTAAAGATTACGATATTGTTGGTGTTTTCGGCCCTACGGGTACAGGTAAAAGCCTTCTATCTATAGCTTACGGCATTACTGAGGTTTTAAAGGAAAAATATCAGAGGTTCATTATAGCAAGACCTCTTATAGACATAGTATTGGAGAAGGAAATTACAGCAGTAGAACTTGGCAACCTATACTATGATATTATTTCAACATATATTAGAGACATATTAGCGAGCTTTATAAATTGGAGTATTGTTGAAGAGCTTATAAAGAAGGAGAGGGTCATATTAGCTGATATTCACTTCCTTAGGGGAAGAACATTTGATAATTCAATACTTTTCCTTGACGATGCTCAAAACATCCCCCCTGAGAGCTCATTAGAACTATTAATGAGAATGGGAAACAATAGTAAAATGATTATTGCTGGGGATCCTGTATTCCAGAAGAACCCTGAAATAGTTTTAGATGGAGCTACACTTCTTCGCGAAGCTCTAATGGGCGAGGAAAGAGCTATTGTAATAGATTTAGGGCTTAAGGATATCGTAAGAGTTGGTGCTAAGAGAGGAATAAAGTTAATTCTGGAAGTACGTATGAGAAAAAGAAAGCTTAATGATACAGAGAAAGAAATCTTAGATGCAGCTAAAATCTATGCGCCCGATGCCGATATAATAACTGTTGCAGAGTTCATTAATGACAAAAAACGATACGAGATAACAAGCGAACACACACCGGATGCATTAATAATTACAAAAGAGGGACATCTAGGCAGACTCATAGGTAGAGGCGGTGAGAGAATAAATAAGATTCAAGAAGAAGTAGGGTTAAAATTGAGAGCAATAGAGTTAACACTGGACTTTAAAGAGTTTATTAGAGCAATTCACCCCGTAAGTTGGATTCATAAACATGTAGTAGATGCTGATTTTGCTGGTCCTTACATGTTGTTTAAAGTGAACAGAGATGACTTCGGACCCTTTGTTGGCCAGAAAGGATTCCATGTTAAATTCTTAGATGCAGTGTTAAGGAAACTTATAGGTGTAGGCGCTAGGGCACTGGAAGTAGAGGTGCCTAGGAGACGTAGGAGAAGATAGAACTGCTTAACTATTTTTCAACATAGTAATCTAAAACCACTTGGTACTTTCTCGGCCCTACAGATCTTACAACACGATAGGATAGAAGTCTATAGTTTCTAACATATTTTACCAGTTCTTGAGAGTACATCTCTTCTGCTTTCTTTAAGCTTTCCTTTCTATTATTAGCTTTCACAAACAGGTAAGTATGTAGAAAACCCTTACTTCTCAACGATAAGACAGCATATTTCAGATAACTAATAGCTAGTTCGGGCAACGGCATAAGCACCCTATCAGCTACAGATATTAACTTTTCTACTATAACCTTCGCTGCATCGCCAAGTAAGGGAATTACGTAGTTCTCTACTTTATTTATTTTTACATTTTCAACCATGTACCTGTAAGCATAGGGGTTAATATCTATTGAGTAAATTTTAACAGGTGAAACCTTCCGTGCTATTACTATCGAAAAAATACCTATACCTGCAAACATGTTAACAATTATTTCCCCTGGTTTTACCATTTCAGCTATTCTTTTATGTTCATAATTTAAAGCAGGTGAAATGTACACCTTAGTTATATCAAGCTTAAACTTGCACCCATGCTCAACATATACTGTCTCGCTTCGGTGTTCGCCAGCCAAATGAACATAGTTTCTTAAACGGTAAGTACCTTTTACCTCGGATACGGCACACCATACGCTTTTAACATAGGGTATTTCTTTAAGTATTTCCTCACCTATAGCTTTCATATCTTCTAAATCTATGTCTGGAGGCTTACGTATAACAGCTATGTCTCCTATTATTTCGATACGCGACCATATCTTTTTAGCCTTCTTACTACCTAGAACTTTATGAGCTAGTTTGCGAATTAGGGGTGTGTAATTACTCAATATTAACCGATCACCTTAACAGAGGTGCTCTATTACGCCGGGAAAACTATATATTGAATGGGTTCCTAAGAAAGGTTCTCTAATGGCCACGTTTAAACCTTACGAGCTAATTATAGCATTTAAAAACGTGGTTTTCATGTTTCTCCCGAGAGAGGTTAGAGTTTCGAACAATGTGAAAACACATAAAGAAGGTAGACATGGTAGAAAACGCTACGTATATGTTGAACTAAGCAATAATGTTACTCCTATATCCGTGAAGGGAGAAGTTATAAATAAGCCAAGGATTATTGGGAATTTCGAACTCAGATATACAAATTTAGATTTTTCAAGATACCTAACCATAATAACCCCAGGAGCTTTTCTATATAACTACGTTATCTTATTCGATGAAGGATTATGTATTGAAACCTCAGCTAATAAAGAAGTATATTTTGAAAAGATAAGAGATTCATTAACTATCTACTTTGTTTAAGTATAGGAATTTCTTCTAACTTCTTTGACAAAATCTTCTTGGCTTTTTCAACTTCCCTCTCCCCTATTGTGAGTACTTCGCCTCCGTCAACAAGTACTTCGCCTCTAACAATAACGGTTTCAATACTAGCTTTGGAGAACAATACTGCGGAATAGTATGCTCCCTCATAGGGCCATCCTTCAGGTGTTTTTGTGTTTACAACTACTATGTTAGCATCATAGCCTGGTTTTATAAGACCATGCTTTTCTATACCTGGGAATTTAGCTAAATTTCCTGTAACCATTTTTAATACGTCAAAAGGTTGAAGTCTAGGAGGCGCGCCATATAGGTTATTAGCAAGGTATATTGCTAATTTAGCTTCTGCAAGTACGTCCCATTCAGGGTTTATGTCTATTCCAAACCCCACTTTCACGTTTTTACGTAGCATGCTAATTAAAGGTGCTATGCCAGATAGAAGTAGTGTGTTCGATATAGGGCAGTGTGCAATGCTGGTTGATGTTTTAGCTACATAGTCTATTTCTCTCTCGGAAACCCAAACTGCATGAGCTAGCAGGGTTTTTTCTCCTAGAAACCCCATGTCTCTAAGTACTTCTATGGGTCTCTTACCGAATTCCTTCTTAGCGTACTTTACATCTTCCTGTACTTCAGATATGTGCATATGAATGTAGAGGCTCTGTTCTTTAGCTATAACAGATATTTCCTGGAGCTGATTTGGTTTGAGAAATCTTATACCGCATGGGCCTAGAGAAACCGTTATTCTATTATTATCTACGCCGTTCCATTTTTTAAAGAGGTTCATGTTCTCCTTAAGCGTTTCCTCGTATGTTTTTATTCGAGTATCCATTATTGCAACTGAGAGGTTAGCTATTATACCTGATTCTTGAACAGCTCTAGCAACAGAGTCCATATTGAAATGCATATCAGCTATTCCAACAACACCGTTTCTCAATAAGTTATATATGGCGAGTTTAGCAGCATAATATGATTCTTCTGGTGTAAGAGATTTTTCGTAAGGCCAAGCTACTAAATCTATCCATTCATCTAAGGTTAAACCCAGTCCCATGAAGCGAATGAAATGTAGAGCTAAATGGTTATGGTAGCTTATAAACCCTGGAAGAACTATTCTTCCTCTCAGGTTAAGTACTAAGTCAGCATATTTGTATTCGTAAGGTAGTTCACTGGCTTTGCCGACATCAACTATTTTGCCTTCATCAATGTAGATGTAACCTTCATCTATTACGTCGTTTTCGCTTGCCATAGTGAGTATTGTAGGGTATAAAAGAAGAATAGAAGTCAAAATGTAATACACCTTGTTAAGTTGATGGAAAAAAGTTTAGGCTATATTGAGGACAGTATTCTCTTTATTTCTTCTATTTTTTGCTTATACTTGGTTACTTCGGTTTCTAGGTTTGTCTTTTCATTTTCGAGGTTCTTAACTTTCTCTTCTAGACTCTTCACTTTACCTTCTAGTTCTGTTTTAGCGCTACGTAGTTCTTCCAGTTCTTTCTCCAGTTTCTCTATTTCCTTCTTATATACTTCTTCAGGCGTAATTTTAGCTACTACTTCGGGTATTTCTATTTTAACTCCTTCACGTAGGAATCTTTGATAAGTTTCCTGAACAAGCTTACCTGCTTTAGTTTTACCGGTAAGATGGTTTCTTATTGTGCCTTCGCTTCTGCCAAGTTCATCTGCTATCATAGTTACTGTATAGCCTGCCTTAGATCGTGCAAGTGCAGCTGCCGCAACAGCTAAACTATCAACCCATGTTAATCTTTCTTCAGCTTTTCTTATCTCCTCTATTACATCGGGTCTCAGTAATGTAGCTATTAGAAGAGCTGTTTCTAACTTGTGAATATCCTGTTTACCTAGAGGTCTCAAGGGTATTTCTTCAGCCATATCCCTTTCACCATTGTAATATAGTAGTTTAATGTTTTAAGTATTTTAATCTCCGTAAACTAGGTTAGGGCTTAGTAGATGGTATTTCTTGAATTACATATAAAGAACGTTCAGAAACCTAGGTTTAGGGAGAAAATACTAGGGTATATCGTTGGAGAGAATTCAGTCTTTAAATTGGGATTAATGTGTTATGAAGACATACCAGGAGGAAAGGTTTTTGAATTATTCACAGTAGTTGATAAGTATAACGATTATCCGCTACTTAGTTATGTTGAAGTAGAGGGAGATGTAGGGTATGGTACATTACTTGGGCAAGAGAAATACTTTGATGAGATACGTAAATTTATACCTAAACTGAAATACTACATAAGTCCATGGAATACTGTACTAAGTCTTATATCTTATGTTGAAGGAAAAACACTTAGTAGTGAGAATTTTAAGAAGAGAGTAGCTATTAAGGACAATAGATTTGCTAGAGGATGGAACAACTTTTTTACAACACTTAATCAGGAGTCTTTTGAAAGCATTATAAAGAAAATAAAGGTTTCATTTACAGTTAAAATAATATAAGTTCCCTAGGATAGTATAAGGCCTCTGCTAAGTTTTTCACGTAGTTCGTTAAATATTGAAAGCACCTCTTTTTCATATGGTATCCCGTTTCTAGCACCTTTCCTACCTACCTTAATTCCGGCAGCCACACTTGCAAAAAGTGCTGAATCCCATAAACTATAGCCTTTAAGTAGCGATGCTGTAAGTGCGGCGGCAAAAACATCTCCAGCACCCGTAGTGTCAATAACTTGCTTTGGCTTGTACGGTGGTACTCTTATTCTTGCATCACTTAGCACTATGTATGATCCTTTAGATCCCATTTTTACAACAACAAGCTTGGGGCCGTATCTTAATAGTTGTGATGCTGATTCGGGATCCCTTGACCCTGTTAGGCATTCCAGTTCCCTTAAATTCAAGTACAATATTTTGACGTGTTTAAATATGCTCATGAAACCCTTTATACCGTACTTGCAAACTATTGAGCCTGGATCATAACTGAATGCAACATTATATTTTGAAACTATTTTAGCTACGTCTTCAGCTAGTTCCTTTCTTATACTTGCTGCATGAACAATTTTTGCTTTTGAAATGTATTCCTCATCTAGGTCGTCCTTTGAAATACGGGCGTTTGCTCCTCGATAAGCTATCATTCTCCTAATGCCGTCCCTGGTAACTATGATGAACACTTTGCCTGTAGGGTATTTGTCATCTACTTTTAAGTGAGATATGTCAACTCTTTCCTTCTCGAACTCTTTTCTAATAAATTCTCCAAAACTGTCATTGCCTATTCTTCCTATAAATCCGCTCTTAACATTTAGTCTTGAAAGAGCTACTGCATAGTTTGATGCTGAGCCTCCTGCAGAGATTATCGTATCATATGCTTCTACTGCTTCATCTTCTGCAGGTACTTTATCGACATACATTATTATATCTACATTAGCATTACCTATAGCTACAACTTCTGGTACCAATCCTCATCCTCCTCTCTTAGAGAATATTTACTTATGAAGTAGTCTTGAATTACCCATCCGAATTTCTCAATTAGTATAAGATATGCGGCTTGAGGTGGTATGAGTCCTTCCTCAGTTATGATAGCGTCTATGTACTCCGGTGGGGTTACGTCGAACGCTGGATTTCTTACAATAACGTTTGGGTTCTCTTTTAAGAACTTTTCATCAACTATTTCTCTTGGATCTCTTTCTTCTATCTCTACGAGTTCACCTATTACTGTAGCTGGACTGAATTTGTAAGTTTCAGCAGCTACGAAGACCCTGACTCTGGCTTCATGTGCTGCTAATGCTATGTTTGAAGTACCTATTTTATTAACTACTGCTCCATTGGCTGCAACAGTGTCTGCGCCAACAATTACTTTATCTATTTTCTTCATAACATATCTCACTGCGGCATCAGGTACTAACGTGACATCTATGCCCTCGGCTAAAAGCGTTTTAGCGGTTATGTGGCCTTGGAATTTAGGTCTTGTTTCCGTAGCATAGACTTTAATATCCTTGCCTTGCCTATGCGCATGTATTATAACTGAAAGTGCAGCAGTACTATTACAGTGTGTTAATATTATTTCTCCACTTAGGATTCTTCTCGAACCTATGAGTCCTATCCTTTCCGTTGCAGTTAACGAGTAATTTATAAAATCATCAGCTGTTCTCCTAACTATCAATATGGCCTCATTTACATTTACCGGTCTTTTTCTTCTCAACCTCGAAGTAATATACATGACAGCATTGGGTAAAGAAACAGCTGTAGGTCTTGTTTCTAAAAGTATCTTGGCTACATTATCTATGTACGTTATAAAAGACTCTACATCTGCAGGTCCTTCATATTTTTCAGCAGCAATTTTTAATGCTTTAGCAGCTGCTCTAGCTATTCTACCTGCTCCTCTTATCTTCATGCTTCTTATATCGTCTGCTATTTGATGTACTTCTTTAGGATATTTCATCTCACCCACTCTTCACCACCTTCAATATACTATTCATTATTTCATTAACGTCTGCTGCTTTAAGAGGCCATGTCTTTAAAAGGTCATGCATGAGCAGCGGTATGGCTTGAGGAGCTATTACACCGTACTCTGTTATTATAGCGTCTACATACTCGGGAGGTATAACGTCTAATATGGGTATTTCTGTTTTAACGTTCTTACCTATTTTCTCCTTTACCTTTCTAGGTAGAATGGTTTCTTCGGGTGCTTGAGGTATCTTAACTAGTTCTCCAAAGACTGTTTCGTAATTAAATTTGAGTATTGATGCAGCTACGAAAACCCTAACCCTGGCCTCATGTGCTATTAGGGCCATAAGCGATGAACCGACTTTACTGATTACCGCTCCATTAGCTGCTACGGCCTCTGCCCCTAAAAACACCCTAGTAGTATATTTCATGAAATGTCTCATAGCTGAGTCTACAATTAAAGTTACCTTTAGCCCTAGTTTACTCAGCTCCGAAGCAACTATTTTTCCATCATCACCCGGTCTGGATTCCGTAATGAAAACTTCAAACTTCTTACCTTGCTCTAGTGCTTTTTCTAAAATCTTCATAACTGTTTTACTGTAAGCAGAGGTCATTATTACATCTCCTGAAATTATTCTATTAGCACCTATGGTAGCTATCCTTTCTATGTTGCTTGCCATTCTACTCTTTATCCTCTTAATTCTGCCTAGTAATATTTCCTTAGCTTCAGATAATTTGGGCTTATTACTAACTACATTGCTTAGTTCTAGCAAAATATCTCTAGAACAGTTAATTAGCATTGCAGCTGTTGGTCTAACTTTAATCACTTCATTTATTGTGTAAATTACATTTAGTGCTAATGAGTCCAAGGTTTTAGAGTCTTTAATTATGTATTCTAAAGTATTGAGCGTTTCTTCAACTAGTTCTGTTGAGCTTCTGATTTTCCATGACACAATGTCGTTAACAAGCTTTGAAACTAATATTTTTGTTTCCATATTTTCATCCTTGAACTCACGTTATTAGAGAGGGATAGAAGTGCTTCTTCCCCTTCTCTACTTTCACGCCATCCCATTCGTAAAGTATGCGAACAGCTTCATTAGCTACTTTTATGGCATCTTCCACACCTGCATCTACAACAAATTCGTCGGTTACTCTATTGGCTACTGCGGCGCATACACTACCGGCTCTAGCACCGTAAATGTTAGCTAGCGTAAATATTGTTGAAGATTCCATTTCGAAATTTAGAACATTTGTTCTTTGAAGATCGGGGATTATGTTTTTCATCCAGCTTAACATATACCCCTTATATCCAGGCCTACCTTGTCCTGTATAGAATGAGTCTGTAGAAGCTGATATGCCCACGTGGTATTTTACTCCTAAACTTTCCGCTGCCTCAATAAGTGCTAGAACAACTTCGTAGCTGGCGACAGCAGGGTACTCGGTATATACGTACTGCTTACTTGTTCCATCAAGTCTTACAGCAGCTGTAGTGATTATTAAGTCACCAACCCCGATGAACTTTTGAATAGCCCCTGTAGTACCTACTCTGATAAACGTGTGAGCGCCTACACGTAATAGCTCTTCAACGGCTATTGCAGCCGCTGGCCCGCCTATGCCTGTGCTTGTCGCAGATATAGGTACTCCCTTGTATTTTCCAGTAAAAGTCACATACTCTCTATGTTTAGCTACTTCTCTCTTTTCATCCCAGTATTTAGCGATTCGGTAAACTCTTCCAGGATCCCCAGGAAGAAGAACATATGGGGCTACATCTCCCGGTTTACAGTGAATATGGTATTGCTTACCTTCCTCTGTTTGAGGTATTGCTGCAGAAACTATTTTCCCCTTAAAGACTATTCACCTCAATTAAGCTTTAATATACTATATGTGTTGAAAAGCTAAATACTTCTCTCATAACAGTAAATATTCCGGAGGATGATGGGCCTTTCCCTCTTTGAGCCGAAGACGATGATATAAATGGCCGCGGCTGATAGCGGGTTCTAAACCATGTCCAGAGTTAGGATTATTGGTGGTTATAGAAGGATTGTTGATATCCAGAGAGAATATGAAGAAGAGCTTAGAGAGTATAATGACCTAATTAGAAGGCTCGGATTCTACCTAAAACCAACACATGTAGTTGCAGTGAAAGGCAGGAAGTATGTTTATCATGGTCGCTATTGGTGGAAAATAGTTCACATTAGAGAGAGCGGAAGAACAAAAATCAAATGGAAATATTTAGGCAAAAACATATGTGAAAACATACCAAAACCACCTCTTAATCCTCTTGAAGGATTAAGCTACGTTAAGGAGAATGACGACATAATTCTTAACATGAATTCCTTCTTGAGATTTAAACATCTCTTTCATGGGTTAAAAATAGTTTTCGAAAAATAATGTAGGAAATACTGTAACATGCACTGTCATAGTATTCTCGTTTAAAGCTTTTATACTCATACAGTTCTAGAGAATACTTGAAGTGAAATTTAGAGGGTAAGGTGTGAGTATAGATGCCTAGAAGAAGAAAAAGTTTCTGGGATATTTTTGATGAATTTTTTGAAGATATTTTTGAAAACCTCGATAAGGAGTTTAGAGATTGGATGAGAAGAATAGAGAAAATGGAAGAATTTGCTGAAGAGTTTGGAGAGAGAAGAGTATTTGGTCCCTATGTTTATGGTTTCAGTATAACCATAGGTCCCGACGGTAAACCTATAATTAAGGAGTTCGGTAATGTCAGGCGTATTGCTGGAAGGCCTAAGATTTCTGAAGAAAGAGAACCACTTGTAGACGTCATAGAAGACAAAGATACAATAACTGTTGTTGCCGAAGTTCCCGGAGTGAATAAGGAGGACATAGACGTAAAAATTAAGGGTAGAACATTAATAATCTCAGCTGCTAGTGGTGATAGGAAATATTACAAAGAAGTAGAATTACCCACCGATGTTAAACCTGAAACAGCCAAAGCAAGCTATAGGAACGGTGTTCTTGAAGTTAAAATTAAGAAGGTTAAAGAGGAAGCTGAGGAAGGGTTTAGTATTAAAGTAGAGTAATCCTAGTATTCAAGTTGTTTAACTATGAGTAAGCAAGGCGTTGGAAGAAATATAAGGGTGCATGTAGATTTTACTAAATACCCTTTTTTAATTCAACCTACGCAATACTTTAACATAAAATATAGCGTAAGATTAAGCTTCATGGATATTCTAAAAACCATGGATATTAAAAGATTAGGAAGGCGTGTAAGAGAAAGAATTTTGGGTGCAATAAAGGGGAAAATACCTGATCCTATTGGAATATCAGATGATGAAGAAATAGTAGCGTACTATTTAAGCATAATAGTATTATCTGTTCTCAATGATAAGTGGCTTACCAGAAAATACGCGGTAGCTGAAGCAGAGAGAATAAGGAAGTTCTTGATGGATGAAAGTAACGATGTTTTATCTGTAATAGCAAGTAAGCTAGGGATATTATTGGATAATATAGAAAATAAGCCTCTTAAAATCCCTTATCTTATAAGTAGGGGAGTAATATATGACATAAAGTACCCATTTAGGGTTCATGTTAGAGATTATCTTAAGTCTATAAGGCTACATAGTGATCTTTCCTGGAAACTTGTTAATCAAATGGTCTCAGAAGGATTTGTTTACTTAACTAGGGAGAAAGTCATTAGATATTTAGTAGAAATCATAACTAATACTATAGAACAACAAGTTAGACCTCTAAGCAGAGAGGAAATACCTAACTTAGTTAAAGATATTTTAAGCAATATAGAGTCGGAAGTACAAAAAATAAGAAAGGAACATGCACGATACGCGCTTTACGCTAGTATGAAGGAGAAATTTGATGAACTTAGAAGCTTAGGAATTGTTGTTTTTGAAGCTTTTCCACCATGTATTAAAGTTCTCTATCAGGATGCTTTAGATGGTAAACATCTCTCACACCATGCTAGGTTTGCTTTAGCTACTTTCCTCCTTAATATAGGACTAGATGTAGAATCTGTTGTTAATGTTTTTAGAAAATTACCTGATTTTGATGAAACCATAGCTAAATATCAGGTTGAACATTTAGCTGGTTTAAGAGGTTCCAGGAAGAAGTATAAGCCTTATAATTGCGACACCATGAGAACACTAGGTTTATGTATCGAAGAGTGTAACGTGAAGAATCCTTTAGTGAAATATTATAAGAATGTGCTAAGAATTAAGAGAGCTTAAAAACTATTTTCTCATAACCTGATATTTTATCGCCTTTTCTAACCCAAATAAAGAGCTTATTGTCATCTACGAGATCGTAGTCTCCATCAACATAAACTTCTAATATCTTAGTTCGCTTAGGAAAAAACCAGTATACTTCGTAATCATATTCTGCCACGGTTTCGCCGTAATAGTCTTCGAAAACATTAACACCTTTCTTTAATGTTCCTTTGAACTTTATAAAATATACTATGTAGGGTAAATCTATGTACCCTGTAAAGTCAATGTTTATAAATTCAACGTTTAGGCTTACTCTTTTTCCGTTTATGAGCACTCTCTCTTCTTCTAAAACTTCTTTAATAACCGAATATAATCTGCTGATTTCATTATAATATTCACGTGGTTTATGTATGAGCTTATAGAAGTACTCCTCTGGGTCGTGATATTGATATTTTAATATTTGGTTAAAAGTGCCATTTCGTTCAACAATGAAGTAAGATTCTGCATGCACGGGCGTAATGCTGCTTAGGTTGTTCAAGAAAATCACCGAGAAAGACGTTGGAATTAAAGGGTGTAGTGTTGCCTAGAGGTGACCCCCGTGCTCATCTCTACCCATGCGGGGTTAGATCGCACGGTTTCATTTAGAACAATAATATCAGGGTTTTATTATATTTTACCTATTTTCTGCTTTAGATACTATGCTCTGAGCCTCCATGCTTTCCGGTATTATTTTTACCCATATTGGTCTAGGATCCCCTGTAATTCTGATTAGTGCCTCTCCTGTTTTCAACCACGTCATTCTCTCTTTCTCCTCCTCATTAAGCTTCATGTACCTAGCTACAGCTTCTATGTAGTCCTTACTATTGGAGCCAAATACGATGACAGTGCCGGCGTTGTCAAGTACGTCCTTTGGGAAATCTGTAATGTCTTGTGAGGCAAGAGCAACTGCTAACCCGTAGCCTCTACCTTCCTTGATTAGACTCCTAATAATTTTAGATCCGGATTTAGTATCTGTAAGCCTCCAAGCTTCATCTATTAGTACTAAGCGTCTAAGCTTGTTCGTCGGCGTTAATGTTAACATGTAATTAGTAAGTATTTGTAGGATCGCCAACGCATATATTTTCCTATACTCTTCAGGTAGCTTATATAGGGCAAAAATTACGGGTTTCTTAACTATGGAGAATACATTGCCGTAACTGCTTCCTAGAAATACTTTGCTATTTAACTGCTCTATTTTTGTAAGTAAGGTGTAGAACTTTAGTTCTAGTTCTGAACTCGATGATTTTTCTTCTTGAATAACTCTTATTAGCGTTTCTAGGTTAGGCTGCTGAGCACGTTCATATGATTTAAGTATCGACATGTATAATATGTACTCTTCTGTGGGTTCTAAATCTGTTAACGATTTAATTAAATCTATTAACTGCCTTGCTCTAAGCCTTGGGCTAGTAAACCATGGTAACATTAAGTTGATTGGTGTTTTCTCAGGGTCTACTACTGAGATACCCATTGTTTTACTTAATCCGATAAATTCTCCTCTTAAGTCCAAAATCCATATGGGAACATCGTATTGTTCAATAACCCTCTTAGCTATCGTGTACAATAACGTTGTTTTACCCCTACCTGTAGGTCCAATGATAACCATATGTTTAGTTAAGTGTTTTTCGAAATCGTAGAATACTAGCGTTCCATAGTCAATATCCTCTCCTATAAATATTCCTTCACCAGAAATTTTAGGCCGCTTAACATATCCTATAGGTGTTAGGAAGCTCAAGTCAGATTCAAGCATGGTTATAGGTTTACTTTCACCTAGAAGGCCATGTGTTATTGCTTCTAATACTTCTTCTTCAGATGCCTTCCTTAACTCTAGCCCTAAGCTTGCTTTAAACGATGAAGATAATGTCTCACCTTTCCTTCTTAACTTTTCATAGAGTTTCCTAACATTTCTGTCTTGGGCTGAAGCTATTAAATATATTTTTACATTGATTGGTGTTTCTCCTCTACTTATCCTGTTAAATAATGCTTCAAGTTTCTGCAGTTTTCTCTGAATGTAGGGGTTAGCAGGATCTGCGGAAAGCAGCACTTTATAATTAGTTATGGTACGTTCAAGGTTCCTAACGTATTTTCTCACATCCCCGCTCTTTTTAATTAAAAGTAAGGAAGTATTGTCTTCGGATGCAACTATAAAGTTAGTAAATGCCCTTATTTGTTGCAGTAGAAAACTTTGTGACACATCGGCAAACGTATACGGTATTTCGCTTACCGTATATACTATTGCCCCTTTATAAATGTCCTTATTAGGCATAATTACTATGTTCTCTTCAACGTGGAAATCATTTATATCTTTAATGATACTTTTTCTGAGCTTAGCGCCTAATAGCTTCCTAATTTTCTCTCTACCCATTATTGCTATTGATATAGTAATTGCTGTTGAGGCTACAAGCAATGTTGCGTAATAGGGTTTTTCAAAAATCTGAGGATTAGAAATGTACATGGAAATCATTAAGCCCACTACTATGAGCATGTACGGTATTATTTTACTACTTTCCATCAATTTCACCTCTTACTATGTTTTTATAGTAAGCTAGGATAGCTAGTACTGGGAAAACTATTAGAATCGAGAACAATATTGATACAAATACATTCATTTGACTTGAGTATGTGAGTACGTTGTACACTACAAATATTACGGTAAGAACATACATTATTATCATAGTTTTAAAGGGGTCCATAATATCACCCTCAAGTCTTTATAGGTAACCTTACTCTTCTACCACCAATAACATAAGCTAAGGAGTACGTAGACATTATGAGAATTGAAAGGTATGTTATCGGCAGCATTATCCATTCAAAAATGACACTAGCTATGGTTTTACCTAAATCTCTTAAGTTACTTATGCCTCCTGATAAAGACTTTAAGTACCCTTTATCGCTTATTTTTGGGTTCCTTATTCGCTGCTCGGGGTTAATGAGTATTTTTATTTCGTACGAACCTTCTTCTAAGGGGATGTTGTAAACGTAGAAATTGATTTGACCCCAGGATTTCACTTCATCATAGCTCTTTGCTTGCGTGTTGTTAATCATGATTTTATCAGCATTATAGTCCTCATGTACGACTATAGTTAATGTTGACTCTTCACTTACGTTAAGTTTTAATTTCACTTCATCTTCGCTTTTACTTATTTTTAATGAGCTTAGAATCTTAGGATTGCTTGATTTAATAATGAAGTATTTATCCATGATAACAGCGTTTTTCATTTTCAATGTAATGAAGTAATCTGCGTTAGGATCTCTAAGAGGATCATATATGAAATCTTTATGCGGATCTATGGTTTCTAATTCTGGAATTAACTTCACACCGCAGTAGATTACCTCCAGCCTTAATAGTACGTTGTATGGAAGTCCTCCGTATGGTCTACCAGCATTAAACCATCCATCTTCTGAAGTAAGATATGATGCTACGAAGCCTTCTCCACCACTATGTTTTGCATACCATTTCGTAAGAGCACCAGCTAATGGCTGTCCTTTTTTATCGAGTATTTGTCCTTTAACGAAAACTATACCCCATTCTTCAACATTTATGCTACCTATTTTTTCAATAACCTCACTAATATTTTTCTCAGCGCTTTCAACAACAAAAGCTTCTGCAAATGCCGGTAGCAATGGTAGAGCTAAAGTAAAAATTATCGACATAGCAATTAAAGATGCCCCTGCACCCCTTGTTATCCTGAAAGGCACAGAATACAGTAATACACCTATTACCAATATTTTAGCAAAGAATTGTTGAAAAATGAGACCTAGTATGAAAAGAATTTCTAGAACAATTAAAGTATACGTTGCTAAACTTATAATAGGGCCTAATCCTGCCGTAGATAATGCTTTCATGCCCGCACTAGACAGCATCATAGAGAAGGTCATGAGGGTTGTTATGAAGGAACCTATAATGGCAATTCTGCCTGTAATCCATTCAAAATATAATTGCCAATCAATGTTCAGCATAGATCCAAGGTAATTTACTAGTTCAATAATAGAAGAAAACATGAAAATGAGAATAGCTGTAGCGAGAGCATCGTAAATAAGTGTAGGAGCCCATTTTTTAATACCCCACCATGGTATAGGTAGGGCATATATGAATACGCCTAGATAATATGTAAGTATAGCTAATGAGTATGCTAATATAAGGAACTGATCCATGATTCTTCACGCGTTAGGTTGTTAAACTAAAATGCTGAAGCTAAATACTTAATAAGTGCGAAAATACTTGTACCAACAGCAAGCCAAAAAGCACCCATTATAGCATCCTCAACCATATCCTGGCCGAACCTTTTAACTCTGTATATCGGAATAGGTGAACCCTTCAATAACCACCCTAAAGCCCATGATAGCATGAATAAAGCCCAAGCTGCCATGACAACTCTTGTAGTCAAATCACTAATCAAGCTGTCTATACCCACCTTCTTCACCCGTAAGAATATAGGGGGGTTTTAAAAGAGACTTTCAGAAACCTTAAAAACTACTGAAGATACGTGATACTAAAAATACTTTTATATTATGTACTACGGTATTACTTTTAGGTGATATTCTAATTGGCGACGATATGGCTCGATGACACCGTTGTTGTAACGTTCAAACTGAGAAGAGAAATTCTCGAGGAACTTGATGAACTTGTTAAAAAAGGTTACTTTTCAAGTAGAAGTGAGGCAATAAGAAAAGCCATTATAGAATTATTAAATCACTACAGTGAAGAAAAGAAAAGTACGGTAAAGAAAGTTCAACTAAAAGCTACTGCTTTAAGGTAATCAGTTTCCCTCGAAATCCAACTCTTATGCTCGATAAAGTAGGTTTTCTAAGTTTCGAATTACATTTAGGGCAAACACCACCATACCAATTCATTATTTCGCTAGGTGTTGGCAATCCATAATAGTCTTGACCTACTCTCTCGAACCGGTATAATACGAAACCGCAATTCCTACAAAGGTAAATAACAGGCATGCAAACCCCCTTAGTGTACGTCAGATTTCTATGAAGTTTAAATATATACCTTCTTCTCCTAAGTAATACCCATTAATATCTTTAATTATTTATTTAAAGATATAGAGTTAGGTACTAAGGCATTATTTAAATGTATATTTCAGTAATACCTATGATTAAATATAAATATAACTAAGGAAAAGTACATCAAACCATATATTTATACACCAAAATACAGATTATCTATCCCTTACCCTAGTATAGAAAGGTGCACATTAGTGTTCTACATATCACATAAAGCTATTCTAAGCGCTACCATATTGGAAGGAGATGTAGTAGTTTTAGGTAAATCCATAATTGGTAAACACACTATACTGGGAAATAATGTCATTGTAGGTTATCCTACGAGAAAGAAGATAATTAGTGCACTAGATAAGCTACGTAACATAAAACCATTTAAACTATATGATGAAATAAGTAATGGATCAAAGATAGGTGAAAACTGCATAATTAGAGCAAACACGATAGTATACGAGGAAACTATACTTGGAAATAACGTAGAAACAGGCCACAATGTTCTCATTAGGGAACATGTGATTATAGGTAGTAATACGAAGATAGGTACACAATCTATAATTGATGGTTATGTAACTATAGGTAATAATGTTAGCGTACAATCAAACGTCTATATACCACCTAAAACTATAATAGGAAATAACGTCTTCCTAGGCCCGAACGTAATTATAACTAATGACAAATATCCTCCGAGCAGAAGACTCTGCGGAGTTACTATAGAAGATGACGCGGTCATAGGTGCCAATGCAGTCATTATTGCAGGAGTGAAGATAGGTAAGAACTCGGTAGTAGCGGCAGGGGCTGTCGTTACAAAAGATGTTCCTGAAGGCGTTGTTGTAGCAGGCGTACCAGCAAAAATAATAGATAGCAGAGAAAACTATGAGAGAAAGAAGAAAGAATACGAGAGGAAAAACTAAGTGGTCTTTAAGAAGCATTGGCCCTTAATAGCGAGAACGTATTGGTGTCCTGTATGTAATGTTCCCCTTCTAAGTAGTCGATGTTGCAAGTGTGGTGGAGAAGGTTACGAACTAAAGCTTAGAGAACCCGGAGATGTTAGGATAGCGTTCGAACATGATATAAATCAGCTTTTAAATGCGCTAAGTATGGAAAAGTCCAAATCTAGGTTCTTTTATGAGAGAGTAATTCTACTCAATAAAACAACACACATAGATGATGCCAAGGAAGTAATAGTTGATGGTAATATTTTCGGTATAATGTTATATAATCCGTTTGAAAGTAAATGGGAGTTTAGACCATCATACTACGGGGCTTTAAGGCTAATAGAGAAAGACGTTATAGAAATATTAACTATTCGAGAAAAGATAAAGCCCGCTCAAATAATTACCCTACCAGCTCCTTTAGAAAAACAGCATCATGTAGTACTAGTAAATACTAAGGAGGAACCCGTAGGACTGGCTAAAGTTATATCTAAAAACAAGATAAAAATAATTAAAGTTTATAAGCAGAAGTTCTACTTCGAAACAAGCGCAAGAAAAGCTACTTTAGAAGACGTAATTAGGGCAAATGAAGACCATCTGGATAGCATGATACAGAAAGCTACGAAATTTCTTGAAAAAATGCATACTAAAATCTCTAAAAAAGTTATAGTCTCATTTTCTGGAGGTAAAGATAGTCTGGTTTCGCTGCATTTAACTCTACGAAGTCTAGGTGATTGTCCACTTCTATTTAACGACACAGGTATTGAACTTCCTGAAACCGTGAAAACAGTTCATGAAGTAGCAGACCGTTACGGTCTAGACTTAGAAGTAGCAGATGCAGGAAATGCTTTTTGGGAATCTGTAAAATTCTATGGGCCACCGGCAAGAGACTATAGGTGGTGTTGTAAGGTAGCTAAATTGGTACCTTTAGCTAGAAAAATACTGAAAAACTATCCTAGCGGAATACTCAACATAGTAGGGCAAAGAGCATACGAGTCTCTTGATAGAGCTAGAAGTCCAAGAATATGGAGGAATAAATGGATACCAACTATAATAAGTATATCTCCTATCCAATATTGGAACCAATTAGCTATATGGCTATACATATTTAGAAATAAACTCAAAGCGAATCCACTATACTACATGGGTTTTGATAGAATAGGTTGTTACATGTGCCCAGCAAGCAGACTGGCAGAGTTCGAAGTAGTGAAGAAAACCCATCCTACACTGTGGAACAAGTGGGAATCGTTCCTTTATAAATGGGCAAAAAGAATTAACGCTCCGAAAGAATGGGTAACTCTTGGTTTATGGAGATGGCTAGGACCGGCCACTCCTAAGAAAGTCTTGGCTAAGAAGCATAGAGAATTCGTTGAGAAATGGCGTGAACAGTACAGAGCATGGCTAGACATGTACATAGTCGAAACTAGCATTAGCGATGAAAAAGCCAATATATTGTTCTCTAAGGGTATAGATTTAAGCAAAATAGAGAAAACATGCAGTATATTGGGGAAAAATGTAGTAAGAAGAGAGAAAATACTTATAGTTAAGAACGATAGCAAGGATGTAACGTACGTTTTTAGCGAGAGAGGAACCTTAAGTGTTAGAGCAAAGAATAACGTACTTGAGGAAACATTAGATGCTGTTAAACTTACTTATAGAAGTATGTACTGTACGGAATGCTTATCCTGCGTAACACTGTGTCCTACAGGATCAGTAAGCATAGGCGAAAACCATGAAGTTCTAGTTAACCCTATAACGTGTATTATGTGTAGAGCATGTTTAGACGTATGTCCGATAGCGGATGTTATGGTTGAGAAAATAGTGAGTGCTCTAATCCTAAATAAATATGATGCGTGGAGAAGAGAAACTAAGAGGAAAAGGGAAGAGGTAGCTAAGTTCCTGGAGAAACTCTTAAGAGTAAAGCTAGCAACTAAGTGTCCCAATATTTCCTAGTTCTAATAAAATCTATTTCAGCTTTAAGCAAAGCCTTATAGAAGTTATCCTCGCCGTAAACGAGCTCGCCTAATACTTTAGCGGCGGTTTTCGGACCTACGCCGTACGTTGAGAGAGCTAATACTGCATATCTTCCAAATCTTAGAACAAGGTCCGCTTTAAGTATTTCATCTCTTAAGATACTTTTCTCGTAGGGATTTAATTTTAAACCTCTTATCCTCTTCCTAATAACGTCCTCTACTTCTCTATCATCAGGTGAAAGCACTGTTAGAAGACCGGAACCACACTTTCTACAATGTAACCTTTCTGGAAGATCTTTTATTCTAATAATACCGAGAACTGATCCACATTTTATACATGCCAGTTTAACTCTTTTGCTAAGTAATCTCTCTTTAAACACTTTGACGATTGAAGGTATTTCATATGCAGCTTCCATGAACGTTATTTGGCTACCTAAAATCTCAGCTGTTAGAGGCATAGGATCATTTCTCTCATAAACTAAGATCTTCACCTTCCCCTCCTTTATATCTCTTAATACTTTTAATGTAGAATTTAAGTCTGTCTTAAACGTGATGATTTCGTTGAGAGCTTCTACTCCCATTAATGTATTCTCATATGCAGGTAAAATCCTTGACACAACATTATATGGGATACCAGGTCTTATTGCGCCAAAGCGTTTAGCTACATTAAATAAGTACCATTTAAAAAGCTTAGTTCTCTTAAGTTCATTTTCCAGTATTTCTTTGAACGCCTCTTCGCTAATGGTACTAAGGTTTTTCAGTATTTTAGCTACAAGGCTAGCTCTTATGGGTTTACTTGGAATAATGAATATCCTGTAAGGGTCGCTTCTGAGAACGGCATTAAAACCCATGTTTCTTAAAATGTAAGAAATGATAGTGGATAAAGTGAACGTCCCTCTGCTACCCAGATGTACATGAATTATGGTGATTTTCCCTAAAGACTCTATAACTACATGTTTGTCGGAGGGAATAAAGCCTACTTCCTTTTTCTGACAATGTATTTTCTCTAAGATAGCATTCTTCGCTTCTTTGCTTAAGGGATACATGTTCAAAACCGAAAGATCATTAACCATAACTCTTCTTTTAAAAGCACCAACTTCTCTAGCAACTTTAAAATCTACTGGTATCAGTTCTCCTTCCCACCACGGTAAAACACCTATGCCTTTAATGGATGGCTTTACATGAACACATTCTTCATCAATACTAATAACTTCCCATACCATTCCCGAAAGAACAAACTTAGAACCTACGTCACAATTGGTGATTACGAATTTCTCATCAAGAACACCAATAACCCGGCCGGATACTACATCTTTAACTATGTATTGTCTTACATCAGGTATCATAGTGACCTCGTAATAATATTTCCACGACCTAGCTGTCCTTTTTAAAAATCCTCCATCATATCTTATAAGACCAATTTCATTAAGAAATGTAATAAGCTCTCTAAATATTTCATAGTCAAGACCTCGGTATGGATAGGCCTTGTTAATTATGGAAAAGGCTTTATCTATGCTTAAGGCTCCATATTCTAGAGTTAGACCTACAACTTGATGTGCTAGTACGTCTAAAGATCGAGTTGGCACAATAGGCTTTTCTAGAAACCCGTTCAGTGCTCTTCTAGCAATCACAGCAGATTCTAAAATGTCGTCAAGACCTCCTGCTGGAATTATTACACCCTTAGAGGTCTCAAATTCCCTATGTCCGCTTCTACCTATCCTATGTATAAGCTTAATAGCTTGCCTAGGAGAGCCATATTGAATAACTAAATCTATATAGCCTACGTCTATCCCTAATTCAAGGGATGATGTTGCAACCACAGCTTTTACAGCTTTTTTCCTAAGCATTTCTTCAGCTTCTAACCTTACTTCTCTAGATAAACTTCCGTGATGAACTAAGGTATTGACGCCGAATATGTCTTTAAGACTTAGGCTTATGATCTCGGCAAGATCTCTGGTGTTAGTAAAAACTATAGTTAAATTTGCTTTCTCTATGAAATCTTTCATCTTTCTAAGTCTTGCAATAAACTCGGGTTTAATGGCATGAATTTCCGATAAATGATCATGTGATGTAGATCGGGGATAATCCACAATTATAGACATGGGTTTCTTAATATCCTCGGTAACAACTTTAACTTTCCTAAATCCTCCAAGAAATCTTTTGGCCAAATCAATATCCCCTATAGTAGCTGAAAGCCCTATTCTCTGCACTCTCCTATTAGAAAGAGCAGAAAGTCTTTCCAAAGCCACGGCAAGTGAGGTACCTCTTTTGCTGCATATGAGTTCGTGAAGTTCATCTATAATAACCCATTTGACATTCTTAAGTAGTTCTCTTAAACGTGGACCAACTAGAATGAATTGGAAAGTTTCAGGAGTAGTTATGATGATGTGAGGAGGGTTTCTAATTATTTTTCTTCGTTCATTCTTCGGTGTATCGCCATGCCGTACCGAGACCTTTATATTTAAGGCTTTACCTATCTCTCCCATTCTCCTCATAATATCCCTATTTAGGGCTCGTAGCGGAGTAATGTAGATGCAATAAATATTACTTGTTTTTTCAAGGCCCGAGTTTAGTATTTTAGAATATATTGGAAACAATGAAGCTTCAGTTTTTCCTGATCCTGTAGTACTAACTATAAGTGTATGGTGGCCTTCAAGAATAAGCGGAATGGCTTTTCTCTGAATCCTAGTAGGCTCTACGTATCCGAATTTCTTAATTACATTAACTAGTTTCCTATTTAAACCTAAATCTTCAAACGTAGTGAAACTCATTGCAATCAATTGAATACAGTATTTCTGCTTCCGTATTTCAAGCTAATAAGTGGTTAGGGTTATTTAATATTTTATCTTTAACTTTTATTGTGGGAAAAATAAGCCATGGATCTAGGATTAAAATGTACTTTGATAGCTGTAGCTCAGTTAATTATAATACTTTACTTAGCATCTAACATTCAAGCATTTATTATAGCGAACATATATGTGATATGGGCCTTCATTTCGTTATCTCTAATAGTTGCGTCTATAATTCTTGAATCTCCGATAGCAGCGCTAACAGAAACATTCTCAGCTATACTTTCACTGTTAACCGTAAAGAAGGTATTAAGCATATGTTTAATGTTTACTCCTGAGTATAAATTGGCTATGTTAATGATGAATATAGACAACATTGTTGGAAACCCTGTAACTTACGCTATAACGTTTTCAGCCTTCATAGCATCCTACTACTCATGGAGCTTAATTCTTAAAAGAGGAGACATAGTAATCGATAGAATAAAAGACCTAAAAATATCTATAAAGGGCTTTCAGAAAACTCTACTAGCTAAGTCATTTATTATAATAGCTATCGCCTCTCTCATAACATTAGTTAAGCCTATGGGGTTCTACGAAGAGATAGTGTATATTCTTGGAGTAATATTCTCTTTATCACTACTTGTTCTAAAAGGTCATAAAATAAGCAGGAACCTATATGCTATAGCTTCATGGATTTCTCTCCCATACGCGATGTTTAAAGGTGTTGCAACTGAAAGCATGGTGGAAGAGGAAAAGGCAATAGAAGGTGTTAAGATAGGTAGAATAGTTTCTAGATTGGTGTACGGTAAACCAGCTAATGTATGGTTAAAGGAAAAACTTCACATACCCAAGTCGCCAAGCTGGTATTGGAGAGTTGAATCAGGAACATACACTTATAACCCTTATTCTCAAATAAATTACCACATTTTGATAGCTGGAAGTAGTGGCACAGGTAAATCAAGCCTAGCTAAAAAACTAATAAAGGAACTTTACTATCAATGGGCAATACCATGCTTAGTTATAGATCCACATAACGAATACGTTAAAGTTATTGAGGAACTTGGCGGTATAGTAGTAGATGCTTCTAAAATATCTATAAATCCTTTAGAACTTGACGAGTGTTCTCCAAGAGAAAGAATAGTTCAAGTAGCGGACACTATACAACGCGTATTTAGGCTAGGTAACCTTCAAAGAGCTGTTCTTGAAGATCTTTTAGAAGAAGCTTATGCTGAAAAAGGAATAGTAAATGATGACCCTGAAACATGGAAATTTAAACCCCCGACGTTTCTGACACTACTTAGGGTTATAGAGAAAAGAATAGAATATGCTAGAAGTAGTGGTGAAAGATCAAGATATGAAGGATTAAAACCATACATCAGATTATTGTCTACATCTATATTTAGGGAAACAACAATAAGCTTCTCAGATATTCTTAGTAAACCTAGCGTAATAGCTATGGCTAATCTACCTGGGGACCACGTGAAAGCTATTCTCTCAGAAACATTGCTAAGAAAAATAGCTCATTACATGTATGTTTCAGGAGAGAGTATGGGATTATCACACTACATAGTTATTGATGAAGCCCATAGAATATGTAGAAGAAGCACAGAACCTTCTCTAGTAGCGAGACTAATGATGGAAAGTAGGAAGTATGGTATAGGCTTCATAATAATAACGCAGCAACCACTAGACATAGATGAAGGCATAATAGCAAATAGTGCATTAAAAATATCCTTTAAACTTTCTGAACCAGAAAACTTAGACTATATGGCTAAGACCTTAGCAGGATATATTTCGGAAAATAGGCTGGAAATTTTTAAGGAAGCACTTTATTATATGCCTAGATTCTATGCTATAGTAAGAGATAGTAGACTAGCAGAACCCGCCATAGTGAAAATAGAAATCTAACTCAGCAATAATACTTTTAAACTTCCTTAAAATACTAAATGTTGCAAATAAGCTTTCAAACAATAGCGCGGGAGGTTTAAATACTATTGACTTCTGAAACAGAGGAATTGTCTGAGGAAACAGAGAGAGCACGTACTGAGATAACTGAGGTGATTGCCGAAGAAGAATATGGAGAAGAATTTTCTATTCAAGATCTAGAGTTTTTCATTGAAATAACAGAGTTTTGGGAAAACATTCTTGGAGGAAAAATGTCAATAAAAGAACTCATAAAGGCTAAGAAAGCTAGGGTCAAACCTAAACCTAAGAGAAGAAAGAGAAAGTAATGTTCAAATAGAGCTTTCAATGACATTAACTTCAAAACCTAAACTCTTTAGTGCCTCAACTATATCTTTTAGCTTAATATTTTTATCGAAAAATAAACCTATCTTCTTAGCGTTACTCGTTCTTATGAGCTTAACCTTATCAAATAACACTCTACCAAGTAGCATATCGCTAGGCTCATGCGGTATTAAAATATAATCTTTAAATTTTCTCTTGGCAATATCGTAAAATACATCAAAGTTCTCTATAATGCGTCGAACCTCAGAAATATCCTTTATCTTATTCGGAAATTTTTCTTCAAGCATGCCAAGAAGTTTCAGAGCATCCGCTAAATGAAGTTCGACGTATTTATAATTTCCCAGCAGAACCTTCAAATCCAACTTCATGTAGACACCAACGCTAGCTGCTACAATAATTTTTAAGACTAGAATAACATTTTAAGGTTTAGTCTATATATGATTTATATGGTGACTATTATGGACTTTAGAGCAGTCTACCCTTCGGCATCTAAGTTTAAATATATTGCCCAAACTTTAGCAAAAATAGCTAGCGAAATACCCTTTACAGCAAATGAAAACGGACTCACAGTTAAAGTTCTCAGTCCAGATAAAACCACGATGATAATACTTACTTTACCTTCATTAGCATTTGAAGAATACGAATGCTCTAAAGAAGTAACATTCATTGCTAGTGCCGATGAATTTAATAGAACTGTAAAAAGAGGGTCAAGAAATGACATGCTAGAGTTAACTCTTGAAAGAGAATATAGGAGGTTAAAGGTAACATTTATAGATAGGAAACTGGGCTATAGAAGAACGTTCTATGTGCCTTTAAGAGAAGGTGTTGTTGAAAAACTACCTGAGCCAAAGATAGAGTTACCTGTAAGCGTTAGAATGGTAAGTGATGACTTTAAAAACATAATAAAGGATGCGAAAATAGTAGGCGATGAAATAGAATTCATTGCAACACAAGATAAAATAGAAGTTCGGACAATAACCCCTCAGAAAGAGTACTACAATATATTACTCCCTGATAGACCCCTCATATCAATGGTCGTTAATGAAGCAGAAGTTAGGTCAACATACGGTATAGACCTATTAGAAGCTGCACTTAAAGCTACATCAGCCTCTGAAACAGTAACTTTAGAATTTGGATCATCAATGCCTATGAAAATAGTCTTCGATGTACCTGGAGGAGGAACGTTAACATACTGGGTTGCTCCAAGAGCTAAGGCCTAAGATTGGATTATCCTAACTTGCCCAGTAATTCTTCCAACACTTTTTGTATCTTCTCCTCAGCAGCTTCCCTCTCTCTCCGCTCTTTTTCCTCTTTAGTTACTGGCTTTACCGCAGAATACCATGCTGGTTTCGTACAGTGGTTTCTTTCGGCACAAAATAGGCAGCAGTAAGCACATACAGATATTTCAGGATGTAGGAAACATTTATCTATTGGATAATATTTACCACATATCCCGCATCTCTGCCAGTAAAATGTCATGATGAAACCCCCTATGTTATACTTAGTTTGCTTTCAAATTCCCTATAAAGCTTTAGTAATTTGCTTTCCCATTTGGGTAGGTCTCTTGGATTATTTGGATAAGCCATGTAGTGTTGTTTAGCTTTCTTCATGTAGTCTGCAAGAATACGAAGCTTGAATAATAAACTTGTTTTCCTAATAAACTTAATTGCTTTAAGCATTTTTTCTACAAGACTTAGCCTTAAATCTCCTGTCGTGCTTACCTCTAAAAATTCATCGTCTGAAATAACCTTTTTCTCTATAATGTAATTTAAGTCGTTATCGCTTAGGCGCTGTAAGAATATCCTTAAAAAGTCTAATGAGCCTTGTTTTGCTCCATAAGCTTCAATATACAGTTTATTAGCAATCCATAGAGTTCCTGTAGAGATCATGCCCAGCTCAAGCGCATTTACTATGGCCTTAGACGCAGCCCAGGCTGAAGTTAAGGAAGGACCTATACCACCTCCATGAATAGGGTTTGCAGTGAATGCGGCATCACCTACGACTAATACATTAGAGAAAGCAAGGGTTTTCAAAGGTTTCCTTGTTGGAACTACACCACTACCATAACTAACTATTTTTGATCCTTTCAAAACTTTTCTAGGAACAATATGCTTGTAAAATATCCTTATAGGGTTTAATCCTCTACCTCCTTGAACACCTAAGCCGATATTTACCTTCCTAGGACCCTTAGGGAAGAACCACCAATAACCTCCAGGCGTTATTTTTTGAGATAAGTAAATTCGTAAAGCATCATAGTCTTCTATGTCCTTGCTCAAAACCCTTATTTCCCTATAGGCAACTGCAGTTTCTGATGCATTTATTTTCTCGGAAATCCACCAGTGACTGGGAAGTCTTGTTCTAAGGGCCCCAGATATTCCACTAGCATCAACAAACACCCTACCTTCAAGAACAACATCTCTTCCTCTATTTCCATCGTGAATAATAACTTCAGTAACTACATTGTTTTTAATAACAGCTTTTTTCAAACAGCTACTACCCAGAACTATAACACCCGATTCTAAAGCCTCCTTCAATAACCTCTGACCAAAGACTTTCCTATTTAGCTCAAAGCCCTCACCTTTAACTATTAGGAAAGCTTTTTCGCTAGGGGAGTAAATTCTCACTTCCTTTACTACATTTTCTACTTCATTACCCATAGGCTCTTTTAACCCTAGCTTGGCAAAGTATTTTCTATCTACAGCATCACCGCAAATTTTCTCCCCTATCTTGTTCATGGGTTTCATCTCGACAACGGCTACAGTATATCCTTTCTCAGCAATTAATCTTGAAAGGAAAAGCCCTGAAACGCCGCCACCAATTATGACTACGTCATACTTCTCTCTCGCAACCATACATGTGCACCATATATTATTTCGTAACCTCTGCTATCTTGGTAAATGCTGAATTCTTAATTATACTTTTCCTCTTAGAAACATATGATAAAAGTATGGTGCAGAACTTAACTGTAAAAGCAACCATAGAGAAGCTATCAGGTAACCTTTAATAATGACATAAAGTGCTAACGTTGTTAATGCAAGGTAAAATAGGGTTTCATAAAGTAGAGACATCTTTCTTCTCGTGCTTTGCTTTTTCCGTCCCTTGGGTGTGACAAACCAGAAAAATCTTTTACCTGATGCAGCTTTGAGCATTGCTGATATTAAGTGAGGTATCATAGGATAAGTAATTCCGGAAATTCTACCTATAATTCTTAATGCTCTAAAGGCTGATAATCCCTTACTTATCCCGAAGGACATGAAGAATAGAGAGTACATTACGAAGACAGTAAGCCAAGCAGCAAATAAATATAGTACTACGAGCTCCATATCTGCATAGCAAAGATAAAGCACAAGCATAAGAGAGAAAAGCATTAGAAACAACGAGGAAAGGTATTGAGCCAAATATGTAATGTACTCTAGTTTCTCAATAAGAGTTCTTCGACATTTCAATATGGCTCTAAAGTATTTTTTAAGTATTTGTAGAGCACCATAGGCCCAACGTTTCTGTTGCTCCTTATACGATGCGTAACTGGAGGGAACTTCTAGACGAACGTAAGTGTCTTCAGTATAGCATATTTTATATCCTTTAAGGAATAGTCTAAGTCCCAAATCTACGTCTTCTAGAATAGTTTCTTCGCAGAAACCGCCTACATTCTCTAAAACTTTTCTGCTGATAAAGAAACCTGATCCTGCTAGACTAGTGTATCCTAGAACATTAAACCTGCCTGCAAAAAGTGTTTTAAAAGCGAATTCCTGATATAGGCCAACAGCTTCACTTAGTAAGCTTTCATGAGTATTTGAAGGAACCCATTTAACCATAACCGCATGATATCCGCTTCTCATGTAATTCAAGACCACGCTTAGTATGTTAGGCTCAGGTTCACTATCGACATCAAATACCGCAATGATTTCCCCTTTCGCATATTTTAGACCATAATTTAACGCTCCAGCTTTGTACCCTATAGGTTTAGATCTCCACAGAAGCTTAACTTCATAGCCTAAGCTTCCAAGTACTTGCTGTATGGCATTATTGAGTTTTAAGAAGTCCTCTTTTCTATCATCGCTTATTATGATAACCTCTAATTTACTTTTGTCGTAGTGTAATCTGCTTATAGTTCTAAGTAGTTTAACTATTAATTGTGGGTCTTCATTCCTTACCGGGACTAATATGGATACATGAGGAGATGTAGAATGTATAAACTTACCGCCATGTAGTTTAGGATTTTTCTTGGTAGAAGTAATAAAATAGATCAATTGTAATATAAAGGGTATCATGAAGATAGTATAGGAAAGCAACATTAAGAGTAACAGTATATTGCTCATTGGATTCACTTCCTTAAATACATATTCCTGTATTTTAATGTCATTAGAAACCATAAGCTCAACCATACAAAGGCAACGAACGCCGATAACCCTATTTTAACTATAGAATACAGGAGCTTCTCCGTATTGCTTACTCCTTGAGGAATTATTGAAACAATTAAGTTAATTACGTATAGAGTAATAAGCAATCCTACCCATGCGATGAACATTATTACGAGAACGGGAACCACATTATCTACTTTCATATGTTAATCCTCAATACTAAGGAGTTTCTTAAACTTAAGTGAATCATTATACATGTATACGTTGTTAAATAGAATATAAACCTCCTTAGCACCCACAGATCCATATCTAAATATTTTCTTTTTTAATTCTACTAGATCCTCATCCGTATACTTATATTTGTAATTGGGCCACCTCTTACCTCTTCCGTGAAGTCGTAAGTAAACCGTGTGTCCTATTACAGCCGGGTCTTTAATGAAAGGGTCAATACAATGAATTATACCTGTTTTTTCAATAATCTCTCTAATCTTTTCTAGGTTGTTAAGCCATGTACCTCGTGGCTCCCATGCAATGATAAATTCCGTTTTCTTAGCTACTCTACTGAAGAACTCTATGGCATTGTTAAAATTCTCATCGGTATAATTAAACGATGGAGGTGTCTGAACAACAATTATTTTCGCGCCTAATATTTCAGCAGCTTCTTCTACCATGTTCCATGCTTCAAAATTTTCCTTTGTCGGTCTTAAATATCCATATTTATCTTTTAATTCATCAGGAACCTTAATGCCACTTTTCTTCCATGTAGGGCTACTTGGAGAATGCGTTATAACCTGCCATGCCTTAATAGTAAATTCGAAGTTCTCGGGTGCTTCGTTTCTCCAACGTACTAGAGTTTTCTTGGAAGGTAACTTGTAAAACGTTTGCTGAATTTCAACGAGACTATGTGTTTTAAAATACCTTGACCTCGAAACCGGAAACCCGCAACATCCTACTTTAAAAACCACCATTAAGGAATCACCTGTCTTAGCCTATTACTGACTAGGGTAAGGTGATTATTTTAAGGTTAAGGTAAAATATTTAAAAATACACTGTATTTATAAGCTATTGTAAAAGTAAATTAACAATGGTTAGGAAATTGTAGGGGACAAGGTAGGGTGAGCGAGGACCATATAAAATTCTCCTGTCTTCGATGCGGCATTTGCTGCATGGCAAGCCCTATTTCATTATTACCCCATGAAGTTCTTATCTTAAATGACCTAGCTAAACTCCATAATGTAAAGTTAAGATTTATTGAAGGATATTCAATATATGATCGCGTAAGTAGCGTGAATATAGTTTTAACGTATCATATGCAATTAGGCAAGAACGGTAAATGCCCGTTTCTGAGCAGGAAAAATCTTTGCCTAATTCATGACAAGTATAAACCTCTGATTTGTAGAAGTTTTCCTTACACAATTAAGTCTATTAATTATTATTTTGATCCTCTATCCAAAATAGCCTTCCACAGAAGCAGTTACACAGTATCTCTCGCATGTGAATTTATTAAGAAACATAAAGAGGTCTTAGAACCTTACTTTAAGGATGAAATTTTCGTAAGGAAATTCTTTAATGATGAAGTTCAATATGCGAATCTTATGGAAAAATATCGTAGCATGTACCTTCTAGCTTTATCCTACCTTTGGAGACTAGGATATGTTGATTTATCATCTGATGCTAGGAAAGACCGCCCCTACGTAAATGCCTACATTTTTATAAGAAGATATATACCCTATTTTGCTATTAAACCATACTAATCCATCCATAAAGGACCTTGCCTTAAAGCATCATAAAACACGTCCTTACTCCTACCTCTCCTATAAAAATGGCCTGCAAGAATAATGTCAAAATCCAATTCCAATACCTTACTTATACTTTTCTTCCAGTCAATACTATTAGAAAGCCACTCCTTCTTTAAACCACTCAAAATATCTCCTATTATTACCACTTTTTTACCATAAACTTCCAAATGGACTGATATAGACCCTGGAGTATGGCCAGGCGTATGGAGTATCGTAATGTCTTTTCCATCAACACTTATTTCAGTATCGCTTCTTAAGCATAATGTAACAGGTGAAGGATTAAATGTTAAATTTAGTATGTCAGAAGCTGTTCTCTTGGGGTCGCCTGTTCTAACAGCTAGAGCATCTTTTTCATGCATAACAATAGGCAGTCCTACCTTATAGAATAAATACGCTCCCCCAGCATGATCTACATGGCAGTGAGTTATAATAACGTAGCTGATATCTTTTATATCTACTTTAAGCTCCAAGATATTAGATAGGATATTTGAAAAACCTAGCCCTGTACCTGTATCCACTACTAGGTACTTACGGTTTAGTTTTATAATGTACGAGAATGCGTCAAGAGGGAAGGATAATTCAGGGCCACCGATAGCGTAAATTCCTCTAGAAATGGCGTACACAGGCATTAACAAGACCCTATTTTGTTCTCCACCTTAACAATATATGACCCTACTGGAACTGATAAATCTCTTGCTATGACTTCGCATTTAGCCTTCAGTAGATAAGCAATAGGTTTTCTGATTATTCTTTCAGTAGTCAAATGTTCATAATGAGCCATGCCCTTTGCTATAACTACATCGGCAGATAATATTTCATCCAGTACCTTCCTGCATGTTTCTTCAGGGAATATACTTGACGAATCACTTCCTGTCTCTACAAGTATTGCTTTCCTGTGAAAGCCCAGTCTCAGAGCCTCATCATATGTTATATCGTTCTGAAAACTCCCGCTTTTCGCCACAACTACAACTCTCTTACCTAAGTCTACAAGTTCATCTACGAGAAGTTTATCAAATACTGCTTCGCCAGCATTGTCAAGTAAATAGACAATCTTTCTAGATTTCATAATCATTTGAATAAGTATTCCAGTGTCATCTATATGTATATTCATAGTATCTATTTCAGCTAATATCTTATCAATATCGTATTTATAACCTGCAACCCCAAAATCTAAGGCATTACCTAGAACAGCTAATTTTATGAGAAAACATAGTTTCTCCTTAACTTCATATGGAGTTATTTCCTTCTTTATCTTCTCGGCAAAGCTAAGCGCTACTTTGTTAGCTTTTTCTTTCTCATTAGCATAAGGATCTCTATATCCTGAGAGTTCTTTAAGAATACGGAAAGTTTGCGTAGCTAACCTTGTTATATTAGCTTCAGTACTAGCGTAAGAGGCCAAGTACTTTAAAATATGTCTTAAAATATGGAATTTCTTTTGCTCTGTTATAGGTAGTTCGTGAAGTTCACGCGTTCTTACTGTGATAATACAGGGTATGCATGCAGGATCTATTTTAACCATAATAATAAACCTCCATTTTTAACTTAGTATAGTACAAGTTCTTGAAGCTTAAGGTATCAGTATTTAGCCTGTTCTTCATCCTAAATGTCCGTTCGTGGTCCTCTCATCAACTACCTTCAAGCTTACTGATTATTTTCCTAGCTATTTTAAATATTTCCCTTGTGGTTTCACTATTCGAGAACATTTTCACGTAAGGTTCGCCCTTATCGTTAGCCTCATTAATTCTCGGGTCCAAAGGTATCCTACCCAAGAGTTCTACACCTAGTTTTCTAGCTAAAAATTCACCACCACTTTTACCGAACGGGTATTCTACATGACCACATACTGGACACTTATAGTAACTCATATTCTCAACAATACCTATAATTGGTATGTTAAGCTTCTTTGCAAAACCTGCTGCTCTCTTAACGTCCAGTAATGATACTTCAGAGGGTATGGTCACTAGGATTATGCCATCAAGGTTTGGAACTTCTTGAGCTATACTTAATGGTTCATCCCCTGTTCCGGGAGGTAAATCTATTACGAAATAATCAAGTTCTCCCCAGTTAACCTCAGCTAGTAGCTGCCTAATCGCTGTTATTTTTAATGGACCACGCCAGATAATTGGCGCCTCACTATCAGCTATCATGAGATCTAACGAAATAACTTTAACACCATAACCCGTCATAACAGGCTCTATACCCCTGGGCCCTGCGTAAATGGATTTCCCCCTAACACCTAAAATCTTAGGTATATCGGGTCCATGAAAATCAGCATCAAAAACACACACTTTCCTACCGAGATCAGCTAACGCTACAGAGATGTTTGCAGCAAAAAAGCTTTTACCTACACCTCCCTTACCGCTCATGATAACAATTTTATGTTTTATTTTCTCAAAACGTTCAGCTATAAGTTTACGTTGAGCATCAATTACTTTTTGGAAACCCCGAACTTCCATTTAAATTGGTCACCTTCTTCTGTTATAAAGTAAGTACTATAAGAATATTAGGAATATTATTGGAATAACATACGCTATAACATTAAATAAGAAAAGCAAATGTACTATACTCGGAATTTTTGAAAGTATCTTTTCAAAGAAAGCAAGACCAGAATCACCTAGAGTTTTAGACGTAAAGTTTATACGGTAGTAGCGGAGCTCGCATTTTCCCAAATCCGCCAACGCTCTTCTCCCAGCTTTCACAATATTAGACAATATGATATCATTACATAAGCTCGCACCAACGGGTACGTATGCATGCTTTCCTGTAATTAAACCTGTTTTTTCATGATTATCCGTCGTTAACAGTTCAGCATGACTTACTTTCAATGAAGTTTTTAAAGCTGAAATAACCTTCTTCCTGAAAGCATTTAAAGCATTATTGCCATCTACTACGGCTAACATGAGTATTTCTTTTCCAGCTTTAATGGCGATTGCATAGATCCTATCTGAGCACACATCAGGGCATTTCAAAAGCCTACTATCCCTAGCCTCGCCTAATCCTAACTCTAAAGGATACATTAAATGGTATCGGTAATTACGAAGAATTCCACGTATCAACTTACCATATACTTTAACTTCATCCTTCACTATTCTACGTTTCGAAGGCATATTGTTATGTGCTTCAACAATGAGAGCGTCTTTCAACCCCAGCTTACGAGCGTAGTTCTCTACTTCTTCATTTAGTATTTCAGGCAAGTCATCTATGCCCTTATCATTAGATAATATGAACATAGGAGATTTCTCAAGAGGTATATATAAAACACTATAATCGTCTAAAGAGCTTACAGCGAAAGAGCCGATAAAGCTTATTTTTGTGTAGTTTTGCTTACTTAGCCTGTCAACTATTTTACCTCCTATTTTGGCAACATCTAAGGAGGATACTAAGTCGTTTATATGAGTCGTGGCGGTATGAAATATAACCACTGGTGCCTCAAGTTTTTTCTCTAATATTTCTCTGAACATTGATATGTATTTAGAGCTGCCAACGTTTCTTAAAGGACCCGAGTGTATTAATGTAGATAGAAGTATTCCTTTTAGTTTATTGTCTTTAACTATAGCATAGAGCTTTACCCACAAATTTTTAGTTACTCCGTGTTTTTGTAAAATATTCTCAAGTATTCTAGGATCATGTGCGAACCATAAGTCTAGAAAGCTTTTAGCTAAAAGTCTGCTATTAACACCAAGAACTTTTCCCGAAATACTATAGTATAGTCCTGCTAAAAATAGACAAGCTACGAGAGAGGAAAAAATAAAGACAAATGAACTATAGCGTCTTCCATCATTTATTAAAGGAAGTAGTAGAAGGTAGTACATCACCATAGCTAAAGAAGCGTTTAGCATGGTTAAGACCTTGTTTTCAGGAATAAGCAGTATAAATATGATGAACGTAGAAGATATGTATGTTATTAGATATGGAACATTAATATTGATAATAAATGATGCTAGTGCATCCATTATTAAGGATAAGTACAGAGCATAAGTTAGTAACACTAAGAATCTTCGTGTATAATTCATTTTAGCAATAACTGTTTTCCTAAGAACAAAATACAGTAAGCCGTTATTCGTAATAATGGCAATAAGCGGTAATGGAGTAAAAGTTCCTCGCAAGTAAAGAATAGTGGAATACAGTGTAAGGCCGAGGATGTAGACCGTAACTAATATCCTAGTTTTTGGTGATTTGAAAAGATATTTGGAATAATATTTCGAAATGCGCTCTTCAGAAATTTCATACATTACTATGCCTCAACGCTATATCCTAGGAGCACCAATGCAGTATTGAGGCTACTTTAAGGTTTTAGGTAGCTGTACAATAACTTCAACAGGTATGTTAACCTCTTTCTTCCACGAATCACCTATACCTACCAATACGACAGCACCACTAATTATCGCTTTTACTTTTTCTACTATTTTAGCCATAGTTCTAAGAGTTCTACCTGTTCTAACTATGTCGTCCACTATTAGGACTTCGTCTTTTCTCTTTATCATTCTCTTAGGCACATAAAATGTTACGATATCTGCAGAAGGACCTATATATGAGCCTTCAACATAGTCTATTACGTTGATATTTCTAGTTCTACGAGCTATAACTAAAGGTACTTGAAACGTTAGGGCAATAGCCGTAGCTAAAGGTATACCATTAACTGCTGGAGCTAATACTTTAGTTACCCTCTTACCAGCAAAGAGCATGTAGACATGTTGCGCTATGTATTGTAGCATGTATGGATCAGATAGTATTTGTGAGAGATCAACAAAACCTTCTCCAATAACTTCAAGTTTTTCTAGAATTAGTTTTCTAATATCAACCATTTTGTTCAAAGCATTCCATATTCTTTCTGCTTGATCATAGCTTGGTATAATGGATCCTTTAATATATCTGCAAAGAACAGTCTCCGGTACACCAGTTATTGATGAAAGTTCTTTATATGAGAACATTCGCTTCAAAAGTTTTAATCTCTCAATAACCATAAGGCGAAATCTTAATGTTTCGTATTTGTCTGCTGAAACACTCATATAAACTTGGCCCCGCTATAGTTTTGCTATAATTTTTAATTGCCGGTTTAAAAATTTTTTTAGATGCTCCTATATAGGGAAAATTAAATACGTTGTGCTTGATCCTTTAATCTCCACTACGATAAAGTTCGTGGGCAAGACCTGCTTCTTTAGCTTTTAGGAACCTAACAATTAATCCTGCTTCTTTTGAGTCTTTAGCTAGAGCTAATGCTTTTAATGAAGAAACCTTAATTTTTTTACCACAGTATGTACAAGTTTTAGTCTTTTGACCCACCTTTACGGCTAATATTCCCCTGCAAAACGGGCATCTTATTATCTTATAGCTTACCATATTTCCTATAACACCATGTTTATTTATATTACCCTGGACGTGTTAATATTTATAGTGGATGATTTAGGGATTAAGTGCTGAACGTTGTGATGAGAAACCCACGCAATGACGTTCAGCTAAATAATGTTTTCTCCTTTCCTTATTTTCTCTAGTAATTGTACTATGATGTTTCTCGTAATTACCGGGTCAGCCCTGCCTCTGGTGAGTTTCATAACTTGCCCTATGAGGTAATTTATTGCTTTTTCCTCTTTCAAAGCATCATGAACCGCCTTCTTATGCTTGCTAAATACTCTTAATATTATAGGTTTCAGCACTTGTTCATCAGATATTCTAAGTAGACCTTTCTCTCTTACTATTTCCTTAGGTTTCTTACCTGTAACTATCATTTCAGGCAAAATTTCCTTAGCTATCTTAATGCTTATGATTCCTTTGTCCATTAATTTAAGCAGTTCTGCAATATCTCCAGGTCCTGTTTTGACATCACTTATTCTCATATTCTTTTCATGTAGCCATCTAAGAAAATCGTTGATAATTACATTGGCTACCTTTTTGGGATTCCCACCATAGAGCTTAACTGCTTCTTCAAAAAAGTCAGCTAACTTCTTATTGGAAACTAAGACTGATGCGTCATACTGCGGGAGGCCATATTCCTTCTGAAATCTCTTTATTCTTTCATCAGGGAGTTCAGGCATACACTTAGCTATTTTTTCAATATAGTCATCCGTTATTGTTATGGGAGGAATGTCAGCTTCGGGGAAGTATCTGTAATCTTGTTCTTCCTCCTTTACCCTTAATGGTACAGTTACTTTTCTTACATCATCCCAGTGTCTGGTTTCACTTCTAACACTTACTCCCTTGAGGAACGCTTCCTTTTGCCTTAATACTTCATAAGCAAGTGCTTTTTCGACATCCTTTACAGATCCAATATTCTTAATCTCAACTCTTCCTCCCCCAGCTATTGAGATGTTTGCATCAGTTCTAACAGCTCCTTCTAAACTGCAATCACAAACACCTAAGTGTTCAAGTATCGACCTTAGTTTTTGTAGAAATAGTCTAGCTTCGGCAGGTGTTTCTATGTCGGGTTCGGTGACTATTTCGAGTAGGGCTATTCCAGCCCTATTGTAGTCAACGAGAGTATATGGGCTGGTAATTATGGAACCTGTAGGGTAAACAAGCTTTCCTGGGTCTTCCTCAATGTTAATCCTTCTTATTCTAATTATCTTTTCCTTACCATTAACATTAAGCTTTAAATATCCGTTAACGGCTATAGGTGCTCCTCCTGCTCTATCGTACTGTGTAATTTGGAAGTTCTTCGTCATGTCAGGGTAGAAGTAGTGTTTTCTGAAGAACAATATTCTCTTGTTTATCTTGCAGTTTAACGCTAAAGCAACCATTATAGCATACTCTATTGCTTTGATATTCACCTTAGGTAGAGAACCTGGCAAACCTAAGCATACGGGGCAAACATAGGTATTCGGAGGTTTTCCTCTATAATCTGAAGGACATGAACAGAACAATTTGGTTTTAAGTTTAGTTAGTTGTACATGAACTTCCAAGCCTATTTTTACCTTGAGTTCCTCCATAGTTACACCTCATAATGGTGCAATTAAATCCTTTAACCCTATCTTGTCTTCGAACATTTTACTTACTTTAAGCAGTAAATCTTCGCTTAGCGGTCTCGACATAAGCTGTAGACCTACAGGTAAATTGTTTACAAAACCTGCTGGTATAGATATAGCCGGTATACCTGCAAGGTTTGCAGGAACTGTTTCAATATCGCACATGTACATGGCTAACGGGTCTTTTATCTTCTCACCTATCCTGAAGGGTAATATTGGCATTGTCGGGCTTACGAGAATATGGAATCGTTTAAAGGCTCTTCTAAAATCGTTTAATATAAGCGTTCTTACTTTAAGAGCTCTTAAGTAGTATTGGTCAAAGTAACCTGCGCTTAGAGCAAATGTTCCCATTATTATCCTACGTTTTACCTCTAACCCAAAACCTTCTGCTCTAGTTTCCATATATACTTTATTCCAATCTCCATCAGTATTAGCTCTGAACCCGTATCTTACACCATCGTATCTGGCGAGGTTAGAACTGGCTTCAGACATAGCTATGATGTAGTATGCTGGTAGAGCATATTTTAGAGAGGGCAAACTTATCTCATCAATCTCCACGCCTTCGCCTGAAACCTTATCAAGGACCCTTAAAACAGACTTCTTCACATCTTCAGATACTCCTTCACCAAACATTTCAGAAACAATCCCTACCTTTAAATGCTCCTTGAAATCATAGGGATTGATTGCGGAGTACACATAGTCGGGTCTCTTACCGGGTATAGATGTGCCATCGTTCTCATCGTACCTTGAAATAACGTTTAAAAGTAAAGCGATATCAGTCACATTCCTAGCCATAGGACCTATTTGTTCAAGGCTATTAGCATAAGCTATTAAACCATATCTGCTTACCAAACCGTAAGTAGGTTTTAAACCCACCGTAGCAGTAAAGGCTGCTGGGCACCTAACAGAGCCACCAGTGTCTGAGCCTAAAGCAATAGGAGCAAGCCCTGCAGCTAATGCTGCTGCACTTCCTCCCGAAGAACCTCCTGGAACTCTTTCTAAATCCCATGGATTCCTTGTTGGGCCGAAATAGCTTGTTTCAGTAGAAGAGCCCATAGCAAATTCATCCATGTTTGTTTTACCAATAATAATGGCTCCTTCATCTTTAAGGAACTTAATTACGGAAGCATCATAAGGAGGAACGTAGTTTTCTAATATTTTAGAACCACATGTAGTCCTAATACCTTTAGTTGATATGTTGTCTTTGACTGCAATAGGTATGCCAAATAGTAGTCCCTTAGCTTTTCCTTTTTTAACCTCCTTTTCCTTCCTCTCTGCTTCTCTAATAACTTCATCTTCACTTCTTAATGTTATGAAAGCGTTAATTATAGGGTCAAGCTTACGTACTCTTTCATAAAGTTTGCATACTAAATCCACTATGGATACGCTTTCAGAAATTATTTCTTCTTTTAACATGTAAGCTGGTTTAGAAAACAAGGTCACCATAATCACCTATAGTATTCTTGGTGCCTTAAAGAAGTTATCCTCTTTTGAAGGGGCATTTGCTAAAGCTTCGCCTGATTCCATGGGTTTACGTGGAATATCTTCTCTTAATGCATTGACTAGTTCAATAACGTGTGTTGTGGGTTCAATATTTTCAACATTAGCTTCGCTTAACTTATTAAAGAAATCTATAATTTTGGCTATATCCTTAACTAATAACTCCTTCTCTCTTCTTGTAAGTTTTACTCTTGCAAGCCATGATAGGTGTTCAAGTAGTTTTTCGCTGCTTCGGCCTACTTGCATTTCTATCGCACACTCTAGGATAAGTGGTAAAAATACAGACTTAAGAATATTAGGACTAGCTAAAGTAACAAGCGGTAGTTCAGGTTTATGGAATTAATTTAAAGCACTTGCAACCAGAGTTCTCCTTTTTCACCGAACATTATTTTTACTACACCTTTATCTCTTAGGTAAGCTAGGTAGTCGATAAGATCTTCATAGTTAATATTTAATGTTTTTGATGTCTTTCTTAAAATACCTGTTTTTATTAGAGGAACCCAATTTACTGGGGCTTTAAGTAGTTTACTGTAGTATTCTTTAACCCTATATGCCTCTCCCATTATTTCTTCAATAATTTTATCTCTAACGTTATCAAGACTAATAATAACCCTACATTGTTTTAGCATGTTAGCGAACTTTCTAAATACCTTATAAGAACAGAGCATAGTGCCTTTTTCAATAACGTATTCGAAGCCATCTAGAGGAAAGCGTGAAGGTAAAGTTATTTGAGAAACATCGACTTCGCCAAAAATCTTAATCCTCGTACCAAGATACTTTACAAAAATTTTCCCATCAACATTCCTTATATTTTTTACCAAGGAAACACGTGCTTTAACGCCCTTTTTCTCTAATTCCATGTTAACCTTTTCTAAAAGCTTATTGTACTCTTTCTCAAGATTTTCAACATATTCTAAGCAGCCAACGAGCTTAATTATCAATATATTTCACTCCAAAGTTTTAAAAATATCAAGAACCAGATAAAGTTTTAGGTTAAACTATATAATTTGGAATAAACTATGTTAAGAACCTCAGTAAAGGAAATTAAAAGTGCATTAAAAGAATATGTACCTAAAGATTACTACATACTTTGGGCTTTTGAAGAAGCAATACATAGAGGTAGTAGGTACTTGGAGTTTTTCTTCTCTACAGAACCCTTAATTTCGCTGAGCGTTGAAATAGATGTTTTGACGAAGGAAAACGTTATCGTCCATGGAATAAAGGTTATTTTAAATAAAAGCGTTATAGAGAAGCGAGGAATAACATGGAGCAACGTGCTAGCAAGTTTAAAGAGAAGTAACGTATTAAAAAACCTCACATTTTATAGAGAAAGCAGAGATAGCGTATATATTGAAGTAAACCTATTAAGTTTAAAAGACATAGGTAATGTCATTAAAAATATCATTATGGCATTAAGAGAGGTAGGAATAGAAGTATCTGGAAAAACTATGATCATAGGATACGATTATATGGAGTGAAAGAGCGTTGTCAACATACTTCGAAGTAAAAAAGTGGTTAGATAAAGAAGACTATGAGAAACTACTTACTATAGCAGACTACCTAGGTCGAACAAGTAGAGGAGCAAAGTTTGTTATAAACTTCAATAAAATACATAAAAACAACCTAGAGTACGAAGATGTGATTTCCATATTAGAGGACGTAGGCATAATACTTGATGAAAGGATATTAGAGAGAATTAAGGAACGTATTTTAGCGAAGAGAACAATAAGGCTAGTTTGGGATCAAAATAGAGTTCTTCTTCAAACACACATCTATCTAGGGGAGAAATTCAACGAAATCAGGGACTTTGTCACCTATGATAGGCGTTTAAGGAAGATATATGTAAAGCCAATATATTTCTTTGAGCTTAAAAAGAAACTCAACGAGCTCGGACTAAGAGTAATTGATGAAACAGGTTTATCTGACTCTCTAAAACTCCCTTTCAACATTAAACTTAACGTTTCTTTAAGAGATTATCAGGAGGAAGCACTAAACACATGGCTTAGTAAAGGGGCTAAAGGCGTTATTGCCTTACCAACTGGCGCAGGAAAAACCATCATAGCCATAGCCGCTATAACTAAGCTCTCTGAAAGAACACTCATAGTAACCTATACTAAAGAACAAATGTTTCAATGGCAAGACATGATAGTTAAATTCACAGATGTTAAAAAAGAATACATAGGCTTATATTATGGTGAGGAAAAAAGGCTTTCCCCCATAACTATTTCTACATACCAAACAGCCTATAGGCATATAGATGTTTTAACAAAGTATTTTTCATTTCTAATTATCGATGAAGTACATCATTTGCCTTCGGACAAATTTAAATACATAGCTATAAACTCTTTTGCTCCTAAAAGAATGGGATTATCTGCTACTGTAGTAAGAGAAGATGGAAAACATGAAGAACTTTTCCCGTTAATGGGTGGCGTAGTTTACTATAAGTCTCCATCAGACCTTGCAATAAAAGGATACTTAGCACCTTACATAATATATCCCATTGAGGTAACGTTAACGCCGGATGAATATAAAGAATATAGAGAGCTGTACAAGGTGTATAAAGAGCTAAGCGGTGGGGAGAAATTTGAAATGGTACTGGAAAAAGCTAGAAGAGGAGACATAAGAGCGCAGAATGCGTTAAGAATACATAGTAAGTTAAGGCAAATAGTACATAAGTCTAAAAGTAAAAATAAAGTAGTTAGGAAAATAGTTGATTTAGAACTTAAGAAAAGTAGTAAAATAATAGTTTTTACACAGTATGTGGATCAAGCAAAAGAACTCGGTAAACTCCTTAATGCACCCATACTGATAGGCGAAACTGAAACTAGAAAAAGACAAGAAATTTTGAGAAATTTTAAAGAGGGCAAAACTCGAGTATTAGTGGTTACCACGGTAGGTGATGAAGGATTAGATATACCAGATGCTAATGTCGGAATTATAGTTACAGGTACTGGTTCTAGAAGACAGTTTATACAGAGACTTGGTAGGCTACTAAGACCGTCTAAAGGTAAAGAGGCAAGACTCTATGAAATAATAGTTAAAGGGACTCTTGAAGAATTCCAGTCGAGACGGAGAAAAAGTTTTGATCTTTCGGAGTTACTTTTCAAGTAGCTAAGCTACTTAGCCATTTTCTGTGTTGAAATAATATCTTCCGGCTTACATATCGATACAGCGGCGTAAGGTTTTCCTGCTACTCTAACGACCTTTATGTAGACAACCTTATCAGGTTTTTTTAAGTTCACTTTTCTGTCAATGTTTTTAGCAATATAGTCTATAGATTCTCTACTACGAGCTTCAATAAGATTGCCTTCTTCAGTTACTTTAAATAAATGGCCTTCTAGGGTAATCCTAAACGTTTCATCAGGCTTTATTTTCTCATCTACTAGATCCCAGATTATCTTAGCTACGTCTTCAAGTACTGGAGAATATACAATATCTATCGGTATGACTCTAAGTATGTTAGTATACCTTGGATCAATCTGTTCTCTGATAGTTTTAACTGCTTCATAAGGGTCCATTCGCGTAGCTCTAATTAGGACAAGAGATCTTTGCTTCCAAACAACATATACTCCTCCAATATACTGTGTTAATTCTTCGATAGCTGCTTCCTCCCTTAAAGCATATGTGGTTACTATAAGGTTAAATCTAGGTTCTACCATGACCTAAACCTCTATGTAGAACTAAGGAAAACCGTTTAAAATATTATTCCACAAAATACTGTAGTAAGTAAGTGAAGACGTGTTCAAGCATGGCAAGGAAAGACTGTGAATTATGTAGAAATCACAGAGCCCGTTGGCTTGTTGAGATAAGAGATACTAAGAGAGGTAAAAAGTTCAAGGCTAGGATATGTGGCATATGTAAGTGGAAACTGTGGCCAAGCCCTAGGAAAACTAAAGATTTAATCATAGTGCGTGTAATAACAAATGTGAGAGGATATAGGAGAAGGATAACGCAACCCCATATAAGTAAGCATGGTCAGAGAGGTCGGTGAACGACATCAATATTCCGCTAATTTCTCTCATCATCCCTGCTTGAAATGAATATATGTGAAGCTAAGCTCTTTAAGTATTTTCTCAGCAATCTTACTTCTCATATTCTCATCTAGCTTTCCCACTGTTTCTATAAGTAATCCTCCATCACCAGAGAAATAGACGTTAACATCTTCGGCACCTATTCTCCTATCACATTTTTCTATTATCGATAATATGTACTCGTATGTCATTTTGAAGAAATCCTTCTCATCAATTACACCAATACAGTAAAGCAAAGCAAGATTTCTCGGTGTTTTATTTAGTTCTAAGGTATTACATTTGATATTTAATAAGCCTATAGTTTCAAGTAGTTTAGCATGTCTTTTAATAACATTCTTACCTGTTAACATTAGATGTGATAAATCATCGATATCGTTTATGCCAAGCATAATATATTTCAATATTCTTACACGTTGACTGTTAATGTACTTCAGAAATAGCGGGTCTATTTCCGACAATATGTCACCCTTTCAGAATACTAATTTTAGGTAATACCTATTTTAACATTTATAATTTAGTTAAAGATGTAATTTAACGTAATCGCTAGAAATATAGGCAAGAATATTTGAGAGAAGTTTTTCAAGATATATATTGTTTCGTAGCCCTTTCGTATACAGCAGTATGGTATCGTCCTGAACGTTTAAGGTAAGTATAGGGTATTTATCGTTTACAATGACTAATTTCTCGAGAAAAATATTGTTATTGACTTCATATAGTTCCTCTTCTACATTTACAAGGTCCTTATATACTTCATTGAATTCCACCCCATACGTTAATGTGTGCCAAGGTTTTAAAGTACGAACGCTTTCCACATAAACCTTGGTTTTTGAGATAGCATAGTCTTCAATACGGACTTCAGGTTTCTTAGAAAAAAGTAGCAAGTCTTCAAATCCCATTATAGCAGGGTATTTTTCATTTCTACATACATTAAATCCCATGCTTATAAGCATGTTCACTATTTCTAAAGGAACGTTTTCTAACGCGTTTATGCAGTACGTTTTTAATTTTCTACCCTTGATCCATAACCTTTCGTAGGTATATGCTATGTTTATACCATGTCTTTCTGAGGTTTCAAACATGTAGTCTAGGTCATTTTCATCAACTACAGGGATTATGAAAGTGTTTACTCCAAAGCATCGCCTGAACCATTTATTAACATCTTGCATTACTGTTTCCTTAACTTTAAGCGTAAATGGCTCTAAGGAGTAAAAAATCTCGTATCCTGCATTAAATATCTCTCCTAAAGTTTTCATGACAGATATCATACTATTTTGATAATTAATTTCCGTAGGTATAAGGATAATAGCATAGTAGCGCAATATTCTTCCCTATGATAGGTTTAAGAACAAGTTTTAAAATTTTGTTTAAGAAAAGGCTAAGAGGAGTTGAGGAAAATGGCTTATTATATGAGGCCTTTTAAAAAGCCAATAATTCTTGTTCACGGTGGTGCGGGGAGGTTAAGAAATAAGCAACTTAAGGATTACAAATTATGCTTAAAAGATGCTGCAGAAAATGGGTTTAGAGCCCTATTAACGGGTGGGGCTGTAGATGGTGTTGTTGAAGCTGTAAAGACCATGGAGGACTGCGGGTTCATGAATGCTGGTGTGGGGTCAGTACTTAACATTCATAAGGAAGTGGAAATGGACGCCGGAATTATGGATGGTTCCACTTTGAGAGTAGGTGGAGTTACCTTAGTTAAGAAAATTAAAAACCCTATACTTTTAGCTAGGGTAGTTATGGAAAAAACGGATCACATTCTCTTAGCTGGAAATTTCATAGAAGAATTAGGTATAAAATTAGGCCTAAAAACATGGGATTTTAAACAGCATCCACAATATGTTAGTAAAGTCAAGAGGTATAATGAACTCTACTCAAAGCTGCTTAGAGGAGAAGTTAAGCATTTACAGAGACTAAGAAAGCTACTGGAGAAAGTAGGGGAGCTAATCCCCGAAACTGTTGGTGCCGTAGCCCTAGATAGAGATGGAAAGCTTGCAGCAGCTACTTCAACTGGTGGTTACTGGTTAAAATTACCTGGTAGAATAGGGGATTCACCTATAGTTGGAGCAGGTTTCTACGCTAACAATGTAGCTGCTGCTTCAGCTTCTGGAATAGGAGAATACATATTAATCACAGGTCTCTGTAGAAGAGCCGTAGAACTTGTTGAAAACGGGTTACCAGCGTTCAAAGCAGCTTCTAGAAGTATAGACTATGTAACTAATATCTTCGGAGAAAATACTGCCGGCCTCATAATAGTAGATGTACGCGGGTATATAGGTTCAGCTTTCAACACCGAAGGTATGGGCAGGGCTTTGCTTTCAGCTTCTCATGAGAAAGTGAAAGTGGCTTTATTTAAGTACGAACGACTTATCTAGCAATGTATAAGTATACTTAAATTAGACGGTGAAGTAAAACGCTATGATGAAGCTCGTAAGGGTTGAATTCATAGTTATGATAGGAAACCGGGCTCTGAGCGTGTTTCACCTTGAAGCTTAATAAAAGACTTCTCTCAACATATCTAATACTTTACTCCATATTTGGAGAGAAAGAATTTAACATAGGTGAAGCATTAGACGTGCTCAAGCTGTTTTCAAGTAGGAAAATAGCGATAAAGGATTTAAAGAGACTATGGAAAATGGGATTTTTAAATAGAATAAACAATTACTCGTTTAAAGTAGTTAAACCGGAGAAAGCTTTTGCTAAACACCTTATTAAGTATATTAGCTCTAGAATTTCTAGGAGAATAAGAAGTGCTAATATTAAAGGTGAAGTTCAACTAGTAGGTGAAAGAATCATCGTTAAGCTTGAGAATCCTCCTCCTTTTTCATCTCAGCTAATAGCATTTGAAAAACTTTAGACATTTTCTTTTCTAATGTTCTTTTACCTCTTGAATTCATTTTTCTTACTTCAGCAGTTACTACTATTTCACGTTCTGGTCTTCCTAAAAAGCTTGTTAATGGAACATTTTTCTGTATTTCATTCTCTTCGGTTCTTTTTTTACTACTTAATCCTAACTTTTTCCTATAATATCTGCATGTTTTCCAGTATTTTCGGCAACGTAAGGTGTTGACTACAGTATAAGCTAGTTCTGGAGGAACAATAGTGCACTGACCATACTTGTAAAATGGACATGTTTCTTGGTTCACTAGCATTATCCTCCATATCAATTGGTTTCTACCATACTACACTTAAAGAGGTATTGGTTAATGAGAAAATGGATAATACTTTAGGGTAATACCATAAAGATATGTAAGATTTAAGTAGTAAGAACTAACTAAGGTTTCTTAGGCTCACGCTTTCCCGGTGTAAGCAAGTGAGAGAAGAGAAAAAGAAAATAGCCATATATCATGGTGAAGCTAGAATAGGTGAGATTTTAGGAAGCTTTACTCAAATACAGTTAAAACCTGAAGACTTTACCAGCCCTATAGCATTACAAATGGCCCTTTCTAGAATATATGAGGCCCTAATGAAATCTATAGAAGCAGGTCCTAGGAAAAAATATGTTGCTGAAGTTAGGTTTAAAGACTCTTTAGGGAATCCTGTATTCTTAGCAGTAGATTTAGGGGAAACACCACCACCATTTAAGAGCAAAGAGGTTAAAGCAAGAATACTAATAGAGCTTTTTGAAGAAGAGTAGCTAGAGCATTACAGAGGTATTATTAAAAACAGGTTAAGAGAAAAAGCATTGACAAAAGAAAACATGTTGTATTTTAGCTTCACATACTGTTCTTCATTGTCTTCTCTGCTACTTCCTTACTATCGTTATTTCAATCGTTGAAACTCTTGACTGTCTGCCGTCCGGACTCTGTATTGTCTGACTTCCTATTTTAATGTCCTTGACGTCTACTTGTCCTGCTAAAAATCTGTTTCTTACAATCTCAACTGTGTCAACAGCTTTGCTTATGGCTCTTCCTCTAGCCTTGACAACAACTTCGTCTACTCCCTGATTTAGCAATGTTAGTGTTGCTAGAACATAGTTCATTACTGGTTTTTTACCGACTAAAACTACGTTACTTGGAGTTGGTTGTGCTTGCTGAGACATAGCTTATGCCCCTAAGTGTTTAAATTCTTTTTAACCTTCTAGACAGTACCCTAGTTCTTACATATAAATTTTATTCTTAAACTATCTAGAAAAACTTATGAAGAACTCTCTGTGTCTCAATGTAGCTTTCTAAGGGTTTCTTAAACGCTAATGGTATGTTGTCTAGGACGTCTGTAGCTGTCAGTCTTTCACCAAGCTCCCTATAGGCCAGGTCTCCGGCAAGACCGTTTATGAAGGCGCCAATATATGCTGCCTTAAATGGTTCAACCTTTCTAGCAAGCAACGTTGCAATAATACCTGTCAAGGTGTCTCCCGTACCTCCTACACTCATCCCCTGATTCCCCGTCCTATTGAACTTAACCATGTTCCTAAAGGCTATAATGTCTATAGGGCCTTTAAGTAAAATCACAGCATTGTATTTAATAGACAATTCTCTAGCTACCTTAGATCTATTGTAAAGCGAATCCATGTCACACTCTTTCCCTAGTAATATCGAAGCTTCTTTAGCATGCGGCGTTAGAATAGCCTTTCCCTTAAAGTCAGCATTAGGCTGTTCAGCAATTATTTTAAGAGCATCAGCATCAATAACTACTGGCTTATCTAACTTAACGATTAAAGGAATAAGTTCCTTTACAGCTTCTTTTGTTTCCTTAAATAAACCTATTCCTGGGCCTAAAACTACAGCATTAACTCTGCTTATTAACTCCTCTATGATGTTTAAGCCCTCCACATTTAGGTTTTTGCCTGGAACTTTTCTAACTATAAGGTTAGGTGAGTACGAAGAAATTATCGGAGCAGCGCTTTCAGGAGCAGCTATAAAAACAAGGTCGGCACCGGCTTTTAGCGCAGCCATAGCTGAGAGAGCAGGTGCACCTGTGTAATGCTCTGATCCACCAATAACCAGCACCCTACCTCCTACACCTTTATGTGCATCCTTAGGTTTAGCTGGTACTTCGAAAATTACATCTCCAGGACCTACGTACGATGATGCCTCTGGTGGAATACCTATTTTTACAATCACTAATTCGCCTACGTATTGTTTAGCTCTTAAAAGACCGTATTTCACATCGTGAAAAGTAACTGTTAAGTCGGCTTTAACACATTCTTCTATTACCTCGCCTGTATCAGGGTTTAAGCCTGAAGGCGCATCAATAGCTACCTTAAAGCCTAAGCTTCTATTGAACATCTCTATAGCTGACTTAATAGGTTCACGTAGTGGCGGCTTAATACCCGTGCCAAGTAGTGCATCTACTATAACGTCTGCCCTTACTGGAGCGTAAGGAAATGTTCCTTGCTCAAAAATCTTAACAGCATCACTCATGTTCTTTAAAATTTCGAGATTCGCTAATGTATCTTCGTTTCTTATGTCGTGAATGCTGTAAAAGAGATAAACAAAAACCTTGAAACCGTAACTTGCTAAATGCCTTGCAGTAACAAAGCCATCGCCAGCATTTCCTCCCTTGCCAGCAAATATTACTGCTTTTCTCTTAACACCTATTCTATCTACAATTATTTTTGCTACAAGAGCACCAGCATTTTCCATAAGCATTCTTGTAGGAATACCTAGCGCTTGACAATTAACCTCCCGTATGCGCATTTCCTTTACCGTTATAGGCATTCAGCTTGCACCTACACCGGTATTATTACCTCTTAAGTCTTATTTAAAGCAAGCTTCATTAACGAAGTATTTAGGTAAAAGTATTGCCTTATGCTGTAATCCGGGGAGCATGCCCTAATTGTGAAGATGCAATATCCTCAGAAAGACTAGAACTAGGTTTACCATGCAAGAAGTGTCTACCATCAAGTACTATAGAACATAGTGTAATGGAGAAACTTGAAGATAGAGTGAAGTATGTGTGGAAGAAGCTTCTATCTGAGGGAACCTTAAGAAAATTTAATGAAGTTTACCGTTTAAACGCTGAACTTTCGGATTTTTTGAAATTCTTCGAGAACGTTACAGGTAAAACTCCATGGAGTGCTCAAAGAACATGGGCTAAAAGAATTATCCGAGGAGAAAGTTTTGCAATAATAGCTCCTACAGGTGTAGGTAAGACAACATTTCTTATAGTGTATAGTATATATCATGCAGTTAAGGGAAGAGGAAGAGTTTATTTCATTGTACCCACCAGGGTTCTATTAAGGCAAGTTTACAGTAAAATTCTAGAAATAGTAAACACGAATAATCTAAATATCAAAGTTCTTGCGTTAGATAGGCAATTGCTTAGTAAAAACAAGTTACTAGAGTCCATGTCTGGGGAAACATTCGACATTCTGGTATCTACAGCAGCTCAACTATCTAAAAACTTTAGCGTAATAGCCAAGCATAAGTTCTCGCTAATTATAGTTGATGATGTAGATGCTCTTCTAAGAAATTCTAGGAATGTAGACAGAGTTCTTCAACTAATAGGTTTCAGTAAAGATATAGTAGACAAAGCCTACCGGGTAGTATTAAGCAAGGTAGAGCTTCTTAGGCTATTATTATCTAATGCCCCTCAAGACCTTATTGAAAAGAAAAAGAAGGAAATAACAGAAATTAAGGGAGAAATAGAAAACTTTATGAGAAATCATGAGATAGGGCAAGTTATAGTTAGCAGCGCTACAGGAAGAAGTAGAGGGCTTAGGTCAAAGATTTTTAGAGAACTATTAAATTTTGAAGCAGGAACTGTCATTGAGTACATGAGAAACATTGTAGACGTTTATGTTGATATAGGTATTGATTATAAAAGGCAAATACTCGACTTGGTTAAAACATTAGGTCCTGGCGGTTTAGTTTTTGTTTCTCAAGATTTTGGATTAAAGGTTGCAAAGGAACTTACTACATACCTTATCGAAAATAGTGTAAAGGCCTCCTTAGCCTCATCTTCAAGAAGAGGTTTTATTGAAAAATTTTCAAGTGGTAAAGTAGATGTTTTAGTAGGTGTTGCCAGCTATTATGGTGTAATAGTTAGAGGACTTGACCTACCTGACAAAGTAAGATATGCTCTTTTTCTAGGTGTTCCAAAGTTTCAGCTAGCACTAGATAAAGGTCTTAATAATCCGCTAAAAATACTTTCAATGCTCCTCGTACTTAGTGATGTTGTGGATGGCGAGGATAAAGAGAAGGTAAACGAGTATGCTAATAAGCTAAGAAAAATTATTGAGAAGCTAAGCTATAGAGAATATAGATTGCTTATAAAAGCCCTTAGGGAGGATATTGTCTTAGAGGGGTTCCTAGAGAAAGTACGTCAGTTCTTAGTGGAGATTAAGGAGTACATACTATCTAAAATAAATATCGAAAAAATAAGGCGTAAGGTTAAGGAAAGCAAGATATTGCTTCTCAGAGAAGTAAAGAATAATTTGTACATTGTAACTCCAGATATTATGACTTATATTCAAGCAAGCGGTAGAACATCAAGAATGTTTGCTAACGGAATGACTAAGGGGTTATCAATAATCATAGTAGATGATAGAAGAGTATTCGAAGCACTGTGTAAACAGCTAGCCTATTATATAGATGGTTTTTCTATAAAGCATATAAACGAAGTCAATTTGGGCAAAATACTGGAGGAAATAGATAGAGATAGAGCCTACGTTAGGAGTATACTTGAAGGTAAGATAAGAGCTACATTTAAAGAACCCGTCATATCAGCTCTTATGATTGTTGAATCCCCGACAAAAGCCAAAACCATAGCATCATTTTTTGGTAAGCCTTCTAAAAGAAGAATAGGCAGAATTGTAGCATATGAAACCATAATCGGCGACCCTATTCTCGGCACTAAGGACTACATGGTAACCATAGTAGCTACTAAGGGTCACATATTAGACTTAGCTTCAGATGTCGAAGTAGGACACTATGGTGTACTACTTGATAATGTTACTACTCCAATATATACGACAATTAAGCGTTGTAGAAGCTGCGGTCACCAATTTACATTAGACACTACTAGTTGTCCCAGATGCAGTTCCACAAAAATACTTGACTCGAAGGAGATAATAAAGACGTTAAGGAAGCTTGCCCAGGAAGTCGAAGTGGTATTTATTGGTACGGATCCTGATAGTGAAGGAGAGAAAATCGCATGGGATGTTTACGTACTGTTAAAACCATATGTAGAAAGGATCTATAGGATAGAGTTTCATGAAATCACGAGGAAAGCCATTATAAATGCTTTAGCTAATCCACGGAATATAAATCTAAGGCTTGTTGAAGCTCAAATTGTTAGGCGTATTGAGGATAGGTGGATTGGTTTTAGTTTGAGCCCTATTTTGTGGAAGAGGTTTGGAATGCACTGGCTATCAGCAGGAAGAGTACAAACACCAGTACTAGGATGGATAATAGAAAAATATGAAAAATGGAAGAAAACCCGCAGACTTTTCGTAGAATATGTGCTGGAAAACGGATTAGCTGTAAGAATAGATTATGAGCCTCATATTGACAGGAAAATTATTAAAGACTATGTTAAACATGGAGCCCTGATACTGATCAAGTCAAGCAACATTGAAGAATTACACCCGCCACCCCCCTACAACACTAATACCCTACTTCACGAACTTTCGACGCGTTTTGGAATGGATTCAAGATATGCTATGAAAATACTTCAGCAATTGTTCGAATCAGGTCTCATAACATATCATAGAACAGACAGCATAAGAGTATCAAAACATGGTATAGAAATAGCGAGGAACTACATATGTGATGCTCTTAAAGTAGGTACTTTATTTAAGCCAAGATCATGGAGTTCGGAGGGAGCGCATGAATGTATAAGACCTACAAGACCTGTTGATGCAGAAACCCTAAAGAAGATGGTTTTGACAGGAACAATAAGGGTTCATGTTAATCTTACTCATAACCATTATAGAGTTTACGATATGATATTTAGACGTTTCATAGCAAGTCAAATGGCGAAAGCTGTTGTTGAGAAAAATAGGTTATATATAAAGATAGGAGAAAACGTTGCTGTAGTAGAATTTGTGTCTAAAATTATTGATGAAGGGTTTCTAAAAGTACTCCCTATAAAAGTTCATGAAGAATGGCGCAATATACGGAAGGGAAGCATCTTAAGAATAGTCGAACATAGAATGTGGAAAGGCTCTATTGAGAAACTGTACAGACAAGGAGATGTAATAAAGCTAATGAAAGAAAAGGGCATAGGAAGACCTTCAACGTATGTTAAGATCCTAAGTACATTGCTGAGAAGAGGCTATGTCATAGAGAGCAAGAACAAGTATTTAGTACCTACTACTGTAGGAAGAAGCATTTACAACTATCTCACTATACACTTTAAGCCTTTCATTTCCGAGGAAACGACAAGAAAACTAGAGCAGCGCATGAGAGCAATAGAAAATGGAGCGGTAAATTATTTAGATGTACTAAAGGAACTCTATTCGGAACTTCAACAGCTTTTAACAACAATCACAGTGAAAGAAAAAGCTCTAGCGTAAGTGTCATGCTAATATTTATACCGTTATCTACTAGTTTAACATAAGTGAGAATAGTGCCTAGAACTATCACAATAAGTGATGAAGTATATGAGAAACTTGAATCGCTTAGTAAGCTTTTCGAAAAAATTCTCGGCAAGAAAACCAGCATAAATGAAGTACTAGAATTCTTGATAAGTATGAGAACAGAATATTTTGAAGGCTTAATATATAGTGTCGCTAAAAGAATAGATAAGCTCGAGAAAGAAGTTAGTGAATTAAAGAAAACCATTGGCGTAAGAAGGGAACTACCTAAACCCAGACATGATAGGTTTGTAGAGTTTATGAAAGACGTAGTCGTATATCCTATGGATAAAATAAAGGTTTCTCGCGAAAGAATAGAAAAACTAGTTTTCAATGGTGTATTGGACGTAATACATGCAGCAGGAAAAGCATATTTAGTATATAAGCCTAAGCTTGAAGAATTTCTAAACAAGCTTCCCTTGCCTGTTGATGATGTTAAGAAGTTAAGTAAAGAAGAAGCAAAGCTATTGGAGTTACTGAAGAATGCAGCCCTAGTTTACCATGACGCAGCTACAAAAACTATAAGAAAAGTTATTTAAGTCAGACGGGATTACTATTCTTCATTGACTCCTCAAAGGATAGGGCATTCATCATCCTACTTACTCTCTGTAAATGCCTTCTTTAATACTTTCTCGCATATACTTAAGCTTCTTATCGCATTGTCTATGGTGTAATAGTATTCGTTTCTTCCTTTATATGCTATAAAGGTATAGGATGACGATATAGTGGTGTAGTGAATTGTATGAAGTATTAACTTACTGCTTATGTATTTTAAGGTAACAGCTCCTTTAGCTCTACTTCTGGCAGGATATATTTCAGTATATACGCTACCGTAGTCTGTCAACATGACTCCAAGTATTCTGGGATAGGAGTTAGGTGGTTCAATAAACCAGCAGACATAGTTGCTAACAAGTTTTAGTTCTTTATGTATTTTTCTAAGTTTCGTAGCAGACATGTTATGCTTTGCCTTGGAGAATATTTGGAATTCAGAGTAGCTACAATATTCCTCAATAAGCTCGGGTACAAGAGGATACATCTTAATAGGTATAATGAGTCTTAACGACCTTTCTTCTTCATTAACATCAATTACTGAGAGCCCATAGTCCTTAGCTGCTTTCAAAAACCTAGTAGTCAGAACTTGGGGTTTTAAGTTCACTACTAGGTGAATATTTTTTACGAACCTCATTTTAGACCTCCGACGGGGATAACTTCGTCACATCTCGGTATCTTACTTGTTCTTCATCGGTCTTTTCCATGGTCAGTCCTTCCACATGCAATCATCAATCAGATCCGGGTTCATTCATCACTCCACTTGTAGTTCTGTAGAGGCAAAAATATATTAATTTCCATAAAGTTTTAAATTTAAACGGTTTAGTTACGTTTCTGAGGATGAATACACATGAAGTTTAAAAGGTTCTTTATGCAGTACGGCTTAAGCCAGGTGCTTCTAATAAGCTTCGCATTTGCAAATGCTTGGTTACCTCCAGGCTACATTATTTACTTCATAGTAATATATGTCCTCGTATTTGGTGCGTTAATGTTCTATTTCGCCAGGAAAATGTTTAAAGGTAAAGTAAAGGATTTAGATGTAATAAAGAAAGCTAAGAGAATGTTTAGAGCAAAAGCAGCAGAAGTTCGACAACTAATGACCAGAGATAGACTTCTAGTATCAGAGATGAAAGGTCAATTTGTGTCCATGATGCTACCATTCATATCTATCATTATACTTCTCATATTCCTTCCTCATCTGAGAGAAGCAATAGTAGGAGAGGCAGAAAAACTAGAATTCTTAGAGCGCTTCGTAAGATATATTATACTTTACGAAAGCTTCTTCGTGGTAACATTAATTTCAAGGTTTATTCAAAACATTTTAGCTAAAAGAAGAGGTTTTACAACAATGATGATACTTAATGATTACATAGTAACGGAGAAAGGCATATACTCCGAAACAGGGCCTGGATATACTTTTTCATTCCCTATAAAGGTAAGAAACATCTCATATAATGAAAAGAGATGTTTTGTTGACTTGGATATCGTTCAGGAAACAGTAATGACAGGGAAAAACATTACAAGAATCAGACTTTACACTAAGAAACCTAAAGAGTTATACAATAAACTACAAAACTGTGTAGAAGTAGAAGCAAAATGATAGAGTATTACCTGTAGCCTCTAATTATTTGTAAATATGTAACGCCATTGAGTGCTATATATGGTACAGCTTTTTTAGCTACATAAAAGTATTTTGGTGCAAATGTTCTAAGAATATTGTCTAGAGGCAATACTCTCAATTCATATACTTCATCTGAAGGTATTCTAGATGTGAAATCATTGATATTATTCAGTATTTCACGTGCTGTGAAGTATAGTATATAGTAGGAACTTTCATTTAACGGTTTAACGTATAGAATGAATGTTTCATCTAAGTCTATGGGCTTAAATGAGGTATTATATTCTGAAGACATACATATTTCTCTAATATTTCTTAAGAGAACCCATCTCCACTCAGCTATATCTATGTCTATAAAGCATGTAACTCTATCAACATTACCGGGTTTTCTTAATTCTTTTAGCTTGTGTTCTATAGTTTTACGTGGTATTTCAAGTATTTCAGAAAGTTCATCAGCAGTTAATGCTATGTGCTCTAGCGTCTGTATTATGAGCAATGTTGAGTCTTTAATCCACGGTCTTATAGGTGGCATTTTCTTAACGTACGTACTCAAGGGAGATTCAGTGCCATTTAATACTACAACCTTTATTTCTCCGTTTCTTATCTTCCTAATTAACTCCTTAGTACTCTCAATGTCCATATATTGCATTAGAACTTGCTTCGTTGCTTCCTCGCTTATAACATCATCTCCAGTATCTATCCTACCTACTTTCCCAAAGCTTAACTGCAATTCTTTTAAAGTGTAGTAATAGAGAGGTGATCTTTGCAAAGACTTGGTGACGAGCTCCTCTACTTCACCAGGGTCTATGCTCATAAGTATTTTTATAGGGTCTACATCATTTACTTTAACAGAAAAACCTATATGCGAAACTTTTACTTGAACATTCAATGTATACTTAGTTGAAATAAGGTATAAGAGTATGTGGGCCAAAGTCTCCGCTACGTTTTGACCCATCCAATAGAGAAATGTGCACTCATTACCGCTTCGCTCCACAATCATAGTCTTCTCATCCGGTAACTTTACTTTTCTTGATTTAATCTCTTTAACTAAGTTTTCAAGAGCTTTACAAGCATCTTCATGAATTATAATGTTTTCATATGAAACCTTGCTTCCTAATGTAAGTTTAGAAAGCAGATAACCCATAGTCTTTGACAATTTAGTTGGCCTTCTAACCCCTCCACTTCTCCAAATAGGTATTTCAGCTTCATCTTGTGTCGAAGGAATAACACTTATTTTCATTAATGAATCGTCTATTTCAACGACTTTCCAATTTTTACCTGAAAGCCTAAATACGTCGCCTACCCTTAAAAACCTATAAACGTAATGGGAATCTACATCACCTATTACCTGGTTTCCATATTTTACTTGAAATGAAGATCTTTCGCCTATTGTTGTGAAAAACTCTGAAAAACTTTTCATCCACCATGTTTTAAAGTTGCTGTTTAAATTAAATCTCCATATTTTAAAGAACATAGAACCTAGTTTAAGCTTACGTTCCTTAAGGTCCCAGCATATTAGCCCGTTCTTTACAAGGTAGTTTAGTAACTTAATGAAATCGTTTAAGCTTAGTTTTCTGTAAGGGTATGCTTTCTTGATGATCTTATATATTGTATTTGGGTCTATTTTTCCATATTGAAGAATCATTCCTAGAATTTCTTTTGCTAAAACGTCAAGAGGACATTCAAGAATACATGGTTCTTCAAGGTCTCTATTTAAAGCTAACATGACTGTTGCTAAGGCCTCTAAAACATCTACGCTACTTAAACAAATAATTAATCCCTTAGAGCTCGCATTAATACTGTGCCCGCTTCTACCCGTTCTCTGCAATAGTGTGGTAATTGAGCCCGGAGGTTGAAACTGTATAATCTTACTTATATTTCCGAGATCTATTCCTAATTCCAACGTCTTAGTGCAGACAATACAGGATAGTTTTCCGCTATCGAGCATATTTTCCATTTCAAATCTTAATTCCTTAGAAACTGATGAATGATGTACTCCTACGTTGTTTAAACCATGTTTCTCTAAGACTTCATGAAGTCTTTCAGCTGCCGCTCTAGAATTTACGAAAACCAAGCTTTGTCCTTCAATACGTTTTACTATTTTTTCCGAGACTAAATTCCATAGTTCCTCATCATCATTAGCATTCACAGAGTCTATTTCGAAAATTATGCTTTTTTCTTCACAAGCATTAATTATGACTTGCTTTCTTTTAGAAGACCCGAAAATAAGCTTAGCAACTACTTCAGGATTACCTATTGTTGCTGAAAGACCTATTCTTTGGAAGTCTCTCCCAGCTATTTCCTTAAGCCTTTCTAAAAGTACTGATAGCTGTACACCTCTTTTAGATGATAATAGCTCGTGAACCTCGTCTATAATGACCCATTTTACATTTGAATAGTACTTTCTGAATTTAGGTGCCCAATCCAAATCTATTTCTAGACCTTCAGGCGTTGTAACTATTATATGTGGAACATTCCTAAGTCTCTTAACTTTCTCATATGACGGTACATCGCCATGTTTCCGAGCAACGGTAAATCCGAGCTTATCAGCCCACCATTTTAACCTTCGGGTTATGTCGTTTATTAACGCTTTTAGCGGTGTAATGTAGATTACAGCAACGGGTTTTGCCTTGTTCTTAAGCATCATTTCAAATATAGGCAGGATAGCTGCTTCTGTTTTACCGTAACCTGTAGGAGCAATAAGCAGTACATTGAATCCTTCTCTTATTTTCGGTATAGCTAGTTTCTGAGCTAACGTAAAGTCATTCCATCCTTTTCCCTCGACTAATTTCCTTAAAACCTCATTATCTATGTAACTGCTTACTGATCGCATTTAAGATGCCTTAATTTTAACCATTATTTTTACTACTTAGAGACCTATCCGCTTAAGGGAGTTCTGCTAAAAAATGTTTTCTACAAAGAAGAAATATAGGTGACAATAAAGTGGAGAAACTAGAATGCATAGTTTGCGGAAGAAAGTTCCCTTTGGGTCAAGGGATTATAGTGAATATCTGTGGTTTCACACTAAGATTCCATAGTAAAAATTGTGCAGTGAAGTTCTTTAGAGTATTTGCCTCAAGACTTACAGGCGATGAAGCAAAGAGAGTAACTAAAGAAGTTATAGATGAATTTTTGTCGAAACTTAATGAGCAGAGAAAACTTAAATCTAAGAAACTTTAACTCACAGGTTCAAATACTATACCTAAATTTTTAGCTAAAGTATATGCTTCAAGCATCTCTTTATGTGTTGGTCTTCTAGCTATATCAGCCCATCTACTGGGGTGTTTAGCAACTAAGTATTCCGGCCTATATTGAGCCATAATATTTACAAGAACTTTGTCTGTAGGTAAGTTTTCAGCTATCCATTTGAGTATAGGTTTTGTACAGCATTCTAAATGGTTGGGTAAAACAAGATGCCTTATTATCATATCACCATGCTCTATAGCCATTTTAAGATTTCTAGTTACTATTTCGAAGTATTTTGGAGCTGAAGAAAGTCTTATAGCACACTTATTATTTCCATACTTGAAATCGGGTAGCCATATATCTATGATGTCCACTAATAACTTCATAGATTCTACGGTTAAGTACATGTTACTATTCCATAACTGTGGAACGTTAACGTCAAGGTATTTAAGGGACTCAATGATTGTATGTAAATTAGGTGTGGGTTCTCCTCCAACATGGTTAATGTTTCTAGCACCATTACTTCTTAGCTCTTTTTGCATTACTGCTAA